>JAAYSW010000030.1 GCA_012523875.1 Clostridiales bacterium | reverse complement strand
ATAGCATATGGAAATATGCTTT
This sequence comes from Clostridiales bacterium, assembly GCA_012523875.1. Taxonomy (GTDB): domain Bacteria; phylum Bacillota; class Clostridia; order Oscillospirales; family Ruminococcaceae; genus JAAYPV01. Next base: position 10,456 of record JAAYSW010000030.1, on the reverse strand, counting down.
GAATGATTTTTGTGAAAGCGGAGAATTAGTCGCACTCCTTGTATTGCTAAATTTCACACAGAATAATCTTAAAAAGGCGGTATTCTCATTCCTTACTGCAAAATTAGTAATAATTCAGTTTGTTTCCTTTATCGGAATAAGCGTAACAGGTCATCTAATGCAATTAATTGAGTTCCCCTTCTTTGAAATAGGTGCATATACACAACCATTCAGCACCCAGCGTGCAGATTCAGTTTATACAGTGCTTTTCGCTTTTTTATGTATCATTAATATTACTGTGCAGATTATATTAGCCTCTATATTAATTGAAGAGATTTTCCCTAAATTTAAATTCAATGAACTGACATCAATTATCTCAATGCTCATTATTTCCGTAATAATAAATTCAAGCAAAATGAACTTTAATTTGATTTGGGGAGGATTAATAATTCTTCTCTCAGTAATATCACCTATTATAATGCATGCTAGGAGGAAGATTAATGCAGAAATACAAGAAACTCAGGCTTAAAGCATTATGTCTCACCCTAAGCCTACCCTTGATATTGAGTGGTTGCAATAATTCTGCCATAGAAGTAAGAGACCGAGCCTTTATCCAAGCTATTGGTATAGATGGTGAGGAAAACCCAAGCGTGGTTGTAAGTATTTTCGGCAATGATGATAATGAAGATTACAGTATCTATGGGGGTGAGGGAAAAACTATTTTTGAAGCAATTGCTGATGCTGAAACTAAACAGGATAAAAATCTTTTCATCGGACATATTGAATTAATTGCTTTGGGCAAAAGAAACCTTAGGGAAGACCTCGAAATTTTACTATCTAACAGCCATATATCACCAAGTTGCACTGTTGTTTATTCAGATATTAATGCTGGCGAAATAATCTCAGATAAAAACAGTTGGGAGTTACTTGAAACAATAAAAATAAAATCAAAAAATGGCTATATATCAAGAAAAAGTGTTATTAATGTGCTTGATGATTTACTAGGCTCTGATAAAGCTGCCGCAATCCCAATTATCGAGGATGATGAAATTAATATGGCAATCATCGGCGAGAACGGATTAAAAGGCATCCTAACAAAAACCGAATCACAAGGCTTGTCTTGGCTTAGCGAATCTATAAAAACTCTCACTCTGCCTATCGAAATGGAGAACGAAATAATTAACCTTCGTGTAGAATCAGTAAAATCAAGAGTAACATCAGCTATTGATGGGAATAAAATTACTACCACCTTTTATATTAGCTTCACAGGTGATGTGCTAGAAAAAAATTATACGCTAGAACAAATAAGTGAATCAGCACAACAAACAATTACCTCGCTCTGTCAATCAGCAGTGCAACGAACTGTTCATTCACTTAATGTTGATGTTCTTAATATCGAAAAAAGTATAAAAGCAGCTGATTATAACTTTTATATAGAAAATAAAGACAATTGGTCAGAAATGCTTAAAAGCGTTAATTTCAAATATGAAATAGAGCTATTGAAATAATTTGGCTTTAGCAAAACAAACAAGGTAAACTTCTCCACAATCTAGAAAACTCCTTTGAAAATCCAATACCTTATGATTAATAACACAAAACAGGGCAACCGATGGTTACCCTGTTTCATTATATAATAGTATATTACTTGTTAAGTCTTTCTTCAAGCTTATCCAACTCATCATAAAGAGCCTTAGGAAGCTTATCTCCAAACTTATCATAAAATTCCTTAATTCCCTTAACTTCTTCTTTCCATAAAGCAATATCAACATTTAGCAAATCAGTAACAACATCAAGAGTAACATCGTCAAGTCCCTCTATATTGATATCTTCAGGCTTTGGCTCATAACCAATAGCAGTTTCAACAGCCTCAGCATTGCCTTCGCAACGGTCGATAATCCAATCAAGAACCCTCATATTATCACCGAATCCAGGCCAAATGAAATTGCCCTCATCATCAGTTCTAAACCAGTTTACATTGAAAATCTTAGGAGCTTTATCACCAAGTTTTTCGCCCATTTCTAGCCAATGAGCAAAATAATCACCCATATTATATCCACAGAATGGAAGCATAGCCATTGGGTCACGACGAACAACACCAACAGCACCAGCAGCAGCAGCAGTTGTTTCAGATGCCATTGTTGAACCTACGAAAGTACCATGTGTCCAATCGAATGCCTCATATACCAGAGGAGCAGTCTTAGCTCTACGCCCACCAAAGATAATAGCTGAAATTGGAACTCCCTTAGGATTGTTAAATTCAGGGCTTATGCATGGACAATTCTCAGCAGGAGCAGTAAATCTTGAGTTAGGGTGTGCAAGCTTCTTGCCCTCAGCAAAGTATTCCTTGCCATTAACTTTTTTACCCAACCATTCAGTTGCATTCTCAGGCGGATTCTTATCCAAGCCCTCCCACCAAACTGTTAAATCATCATTATTCACACAAACATTCGTGAAGATTGTATCTTTCTTTGTTGATTCAAGTGCATTTAGGTTAGACTTTTCATTTGTACCAGGAGCAACACCAAAGAAACCATTCTCAGGGTTAATCGCCCACAAACGACCGTCCTCACCTTTCTTCAACCAAGCGATATCGTCGCCAACTGTCCAAACTTTATAACCCTTCTTTGTATATCCCTCTGGCGGAATAAGCATAGCCAAATTCGTCTTACCACAAGCAGATGGGAATGCAGCAGAGATATATTTTACCTCACCATTTGGTTTTTCCAAACCTAAGATAAGCATATGTTCAGCCATCCAGCCCTCGTTCTTACCTTGATATGAAGCAATTCTCAATGCAAAACATTTTTTTCCTAAAAGAACATTTCCACCATACCCTGAGTTAATAGACCAAATTGTATTATCCTCTGGGAAATGAACAATATATCTGTTTTCAGGGTCAATTTGTGCCTTAGCATGTAGTCCACGAACGAAGTCATCAGAAGTATCGCCAAGATTATCAAAAGCAGCCTTACCCATTCTTGTCATTATATTCATATTCAAAACAACATAGATTGAATCAGTTACTTCAACGCCTACCTTAGCCAAAGGAGAACCGATAGGTCCCATTGAATAAGGTATAACATACATAGTTCTGCCCTTCATAACTCCATCATACATAGGAGTTAGTTTTGCATACATTTCTTCTGGGTCACACCAGTTGTTTGTAGGACCTGCATCTTCTTTATTAGTTGTGCATATAAAAGTTCTATCCTCAACTCTTGCAACGTCGGTAGGATCGGTTCTATGGTATAAACAACCAGGAAGCTTTTCTTGATTAAGCTCCATAACCTCACCAGTCGAACAAGCTTCATTCTTTAATGCTTCAAGCTGTTCCTTGCTTCCATCAATCCATACAACGCTGTCAGGCTTTGTAAGTGTAATCATTTCGTCAACCCATTTTAAAACATTTGGATTCTTAGTTAATGCCATTTTTTTAGTTCCTCCTTAAAGTTTGCTTATAATATGCACAATTCATTTCAATGTTTTTAAACAAATTATACAAATTCATTGGGAAAAACAAATTCCCCTCAATACTATTCTAGCTTTTTTTTGTCAATATGTCAATACTACTTCTAAAATTTTAATAATTAAAATTTGCATTAGACTTAGGCTTTTTTTATATAGCCAACCCATATAAAACCGTCTAGATAGTTGTTAAGAATCTCTTTAAAACGTTATTTACCTTGATAAACCCTCTATTGAGAGGGTAGCAATGGCATTCAGACTTTCATCTGCACGGCTGCCATTTAAAAATTCAAAATATCCCTGGCAAGCTATCATAGCAGCATTATCACCGCAAAGGCTCAAAGGTGGCATATAAAGGGTGAAACCCTCTGCCTTGCAAGCATTTAAAAAGGAATCCCTAACCCCCGTATTAGCAGAAACACCACCCGCAAGAGAAATAGTTTTATATCCAAGCTTTTTTGCAATCCCAATAGTTTTTTCAGTAAGTATTTCTGAAATAGTTTTTTGAAGGCTTGCTGAAAGATTTTCCCTATTAATAGTATAGCCTTTTTGCTCAGAATTGTGTATAAGATTTATTACAGCCGTTTTAAGACCCGAAAAGCTAAAATCAAACTCGCTACCCTCAACCTTAGGATGTGGTAATTTATATTCACTAGCATCACCATTTTGTGCGGCCTTATCAATGTGAATTCCACCAGGATACGGAAAACCCATAGCCCTCGCCGCCTTATCAAAACATTCGCCTGCCGCATCGTCCCTAGTTCTACCATGTACCCTAAATTCAGTATATGACACGACTTCTACTATATGGCTATGACCACCACTCGCAACAAGACATAAATAGGGCGGCTTTAATTCTGGATGTGCAATATAGTTTGATGCAATATGCCCCGCAATATGATGTACTGGCACAAGTGGTTTGCCTGTAGCAAGGGATAGACCCTTCGCAAAGTTAACACCAACAAGTAGTGCACCAATTAGACCAGGGGCATATGTTACAGCTATTACATCTATTTCATCTAAGGTAATACCTGCCTGTGCTATTGCCTGTTCAACAACTCCAAGTATATTCTCGCAATGTCGCCTTGATGCAAGCTCAGGTACTACACCCCCAAACTTTTTATGCTCCTCTATCTGTGACGATACAACGTTAGAAAGTACCTTCACCCCGTCCCATACAACACTAGCCGCCGTTTCATCACACGAACTCTCTATTCCTAATACTAACATAGTCTACATCTCCTTAAGCTAAGCCTATCGGCTTATGAGGCTGCCGCCTCAAACTCCGCCAAGCTTTTTGAAAAAAGCTTGAACAAAAACTTTTATGTTTTATATATTTTTTAGTATGCCAATTATTTTTTTAATTGATTTAATCAAATTAACTGATACTAAAAATTCAGGTGGCAGTTTGCCACTTGAAAAAAGCTTGAGCAAAAACTTTTATATTAAATATTTTATCATTAATATTGCATTCTCCGTCGGATTATGATAATAATTCTTTCTTAAGCCTATTTTTTTATAACCCAATGAATAATATAGCCTAATCGCTAACGCATTCCCTTCACGAACCTCAAGCATTATAAAACTTGCAAACGACTCGACTTCCTCCTCAACACGATTAAGCAAAGCCCTTGCTACTCCAGTCCTCCTGTATTCAGGCAGTACAGCTATATTGTCAATATTAACCTCATCAAGCACAAAACTTGCAACAGCATAACCAACAATACAACCCTCCACCATCTTAATAAATATCATAGAATTTGGATTCTCAATGCAACTCATGAACATACCCTCAGTCCATGCATCAGCAAAACATAGCCTTTCAATCTCAATTATTTTATTTATATCATGGCTATGCATAGGGAAAATTCCATTAACCCTTTGCATCATACCAACTCTTTCCTATATTGACATCTGTAATCAACGGTATAGAAAGCTCACAAGCATTCATCATCTCTTCAGAAAGCACCTCACCTATACGCTTTGCAGATTCCCCATCACCCTCAACAATCAATTCGTCATGAACCTGTAAAATCAGCCTTGCATTGAGATTTTCCTCTTTCAACCGCCTATAAACCCTAACCATTGCGATTTTAATAATATCCGCAGCCGTTCCCTGTATAGGCGTATTCATTGCAATTCTTTTCCCTGCTGCTTGTACCATTTTATTTGTTGAAGAAAGCTCAGGTATATACCTCCTTCTGCCGAAAATCGTTGTTACGTAACCATTCTTCTTCGCTTGGTCAATAGTATCATTCATAAACTTTTCTACGCTATCATAATGTTCAAGGTAATCCTTAATATATTTATCAGCTTCAGCAACGGAAACACCAATATCCTTTGAAAGCGAAAATGCACCTATGCCATATATAATCCCAAAATTCACGGCCTTTGCATAGCTTCTCATTGATTCAGTCACCATCTCAACTGGCATATTAAACACCTGTGATGCCGTTGAGGTATGAATATCCAAGCCGTTTGAGAATGCCTCTTTCATATGCTCATCATCACAAAGATGTGCAAGAATACGCAATTCTATCTGGCTATAATCGGCATCAATTAGTTCTGTTCCCTTATCTGCAATGAAAAACTTCCTCATATTTCTACCTAGTTCCGTGCGGACAGGAATGTTTTGCATATTAGGCTCAGTGGAGGAAATTCTGCCTGTTCTTGTTTCCGTCTGCCTAAAGTTGGTATGAATTCGCCCATCTTCGCCAACAGTTTTAAGCAACCCCTCAACATAGGTTGAATTGAGTTTAAATAGTTGTCTGTATTGCAATACAAGCTCGATTATAGGATGATGTGTTCTTAAACTCTCCAGCACTTCTGCATTGGTAGAATAGCCACTTTTAGTTTTTTTCCTAGTTGGTAAGCCTAATTCATTAAAAAGAACCTCACTTAATTGCTTAGGTGAAGAAATATTGAATTCATGCCCCGCAAACTCATAAATTTTTAATTGTATTGCATTTAAATCGTTTGTAAGTGTATCACCGAATTCACGAACACCCTCTATATCAACCTTGATTCCATGATACTCCATTGAAGCAAGCACTTCTGTAAGTGGTAATTCTATATTATTAAATAAATCTTCCATGCCAGTAATTTTTATCTCTGCTTCAAGTGTTTTACATAATCCCTCAAGGCTTGCAATATCTGCATTTTCTTTTAAATCAGAATAATAATCTACAGAATATTCACTACAAAGTGTTTTTATGGAATAATTGGTTGATGATGCATTAAGTAGATAACCAGCAATTTCAGCATCAAAGCAAATATTTTTAAGCTCAGTATTATTTTCAAAGCAAAGCCTATACGCAGGCTTCGCACCAAAAGTAATTTTCTTCACAAAGCTTTGCAGAAAATCCAAAGCATAATTTTTATCGCTACTTATATACACGACATTATCTAATGCTATCTTCAAGCAATCATTTTCATACAGATAATAAACAGGCTCAGAAAGCTTGAGAATTTCTAAAAACTTATCCTCTCCAAGTTCAGTCACTATAATTTCAGGCTTTTCTTGCATTATAACTGGCTCTGAAACCTCAACTGCTTCAAGGTCTAACCTTTCCAAAAGCTTAAACATTTCTAGTTCAGTTAAAAGCCTCTGTGTTTCTTCAGTATTAACTGGCTGTGGTTTATATAATTCAATATCTGTTTCAATTGGCACATCAATCTTTATCGTAGAAAGCCACTTACTCTCCCTAGCATCCTCATGCCCTGATTCAAGCTTTGCAATTATACCCTTTGAGGCATTTATTTTATCAAGATTATCATAAATATTTTCAACTGTTCCCCATTCAGTTACAAGCTTTGTTGCTGTTACTTTACCGATTCCTGCAACACCTTTGATATTATCAGAGCTATCACCCATAAGTGCCTTTAAGTCAACCAGCAAATCAGGTTTAAAACCATAATCCTCAATAAATCTCCCCTCATCATACCAGATATTTTCTTTTGTAGTAGCAAGCCTTACTTTAACACAATCATTAATTAACTGCAGGCTATCCCTATCACCAGTTAAAATAATACACTCATGACCTTTATTACAACAAGAATATGAAAGCGTTCCAAGAATATCATCAGCCTCATAACCTTCGAGTTCAACATATTTTATACCCAAATGCGTTAATAGTTCCCTAATAAGAGGCATCTGCTGGGCCAGTTCATCGGGCATACCTTTCCTAGTAGCTTTATAACTTTCTACTGCCTTATGCCTAAATGTGGGTGCAGGCAAATCAAAAGCAACAGCAACGCAATCAGGTTTTACATCCTCTAATGCCTTTAAGTATATATTCATAAATCCCAAAATAGCATTAGTAAACACACCTTTTTTATTGCTTAAAGCTCTAATTCCATAATAAGCACGATTCAAAATACTATTTCCGTCAATAGCAAGCAATCTCATATTTATCCTCCTATAAATTGTATCTCCATATATATTGTATCTCCGATGGATTTATAACGGGGCTCTTTCCCAAACCCTGCCAGAGGGGATTATCCCCTCTGGACTCCTCAAAATTAAGCTCTCTATTCTATTATAGCAAATTTTTTTCAAAAACACTATGATTTTTTAAAGTTTTATGATAATATATAATATATGTCGTTTATAATGAGTATAATGTAAAGATAAACTATTATAGAAAAAGGAAAGATTATATGGCAATTCAAGAATTTAACAAGTCCTCAGATTCTCTATGCTGGAAATACGAGGGCAAGCTTATCAAAGTCCAATTTAGCTCAATTAAAGATGCTCAGTATTATAAAAATGAAAATATTGTGCTTGTCCTCTGTGGAGCAACACCATCAAAACGGAAACTCATCGGCGTACATCCAAATGGCGAAACCCTCTACATACTCGACCCACCTGATGATTATTGTTTCTACTATTTAACATCAACTGGTGAAGACGAGGATGAAGAGGAAATGGCTATCGCCTGCCTTGACACTGCAAATGCAAGGGGCTTTGATGAATTTTTTAAGGTGGAAGGTAGTACGTATAAACTTGTTAGGCAAAGCAGGAAAATCTAATGAATTTTTTTAATATAGGAAATGTTAAAATAGCTAAAACAGCTATGCTTGCACCAATGGCTTCCGTAGCAGACAGGGCATACCGAATTCTACACAAGGAATTCGGTTCTTCCTATGTTGTAAGTGAGATGATTTCAGCGAAAGGACTTTGCTATAATGATACAAAGACTTCAGAATTATGTGAAATAACGAAAACTGAACGCCCCATGGCATTACAGCTTTTTGGGAGTGAACCTGAATTTATAGCAAATGCCGTTAGGATATGTAATAAATTCTCACCCGATATGCTCGATATTAATATGGGTTGTCCCGTGCCTAAGGTAGTTGGGACAGGCTCTGGTAGTGCGTTAATGAAGAATATAACCCTTGCAAAAGAACTTGTTATCGCCGCTAAGAGCGAAACGGATATACCTGTTACTGTTAAGTTTAGGAAGGGTTGGGACGACGATACAGTAAATGCTATTGAATTTGCTATAGAAATGGAAAGAGTCGGTGCTTCTGCTATCGCTGTTCATGGTCGCACTCGAAATCAAATGTATACTGGGAAAGCTGATTGGGACATTATCCGTGAGGTAAAGAAAAATGTATCCGTTCCTGTAATTGCAAACGGTGATGTTTCCTCGCTTGAAGATTGTATTCGTATGTATGAATACACTGGTTGCGACCTTGTTATGATAGGACGTGCTAGTTATGGAAACCCATGGATTTTCAAAGAGATTAAGCATTACTATGAGAATATCCCTTATACTGCTCCTTGCCTTGAGGAGAGGCTTGATATTATGCTTAGGCATATCCGCTTAATCCTTAAACTAAAGGGTGATATAATTGGTATTCAAGAGGCAAGAAAGCATGCCGCTTGGTATACCAAAGGCTTATATGGCTCGGCATTGTTTCGTGCAAAATGTTATAGCTTAACCTCATATAATGATGCTGTAGCTATAGCAGAAGAATTTAAACAATTACAGGAAAGTAGGCGTTAAAATGGCTATAACATCATACGGTTTCACACTCACGGTGGATTTACATGGCATGACTGTTACCGAGGCACGTTCTGAACTCTTGCGTGTGTTGAAAAGCTGCCCTAAACATATAAAAGAAATTGACGTAATCCATGGTTATACAAAAGGACAAGCCTTGCAAAATCTCATAAGACGTGAATTTTCACATCCCAAAATAGAACGAAAAATAATAACTATGAATAACGGCTCAACGACATTTATACTTAAATAGCAGCATAGTACCTACGGTATATTATCCCTTTGGAAACTCATTATTAAGAGGAGTCCAGAGGGAATTATTCCCTCTGGTGGGGTTTGGGGCAACGCCCCATTATAAATCCATCGGAGATACAATTATTCCTACACGCAAAATTGGTGCTTTTCAGCACCATTTCTTTGTTTATTCATTCACTTCTTTAGCTTTTTTCTGAAAACAACAACCTTGCTAAACGCATAATTCATAACTAAAATTATAATACTTGCAAAAAACAGCTTGAAAATCAGCTCGTTTAATTTCTCAGCTGTACTTATTAATTCAAGCTTAAACAAGCCTTTGCCATACTCAATTCTATCAAGTCTGAACAGTTTAATAAATGTATTCCTATATTTATCAGCACATAAATCCATAATCAGTACTTCAACGCCCAATGAAACAAGCCTTGCTGCGAAGAACAACCATATCTGCCTGAATAAATCCTTAAAATCAACTGCTTTGCTTTTGAAAACATACTTCTTGTTGGTAATAAAAGCGAATGTTACTGCACAAACCCATGAAAAAACAGTAGCCACTCTAACCGATGTGCTTAAAAATTCTCTTGCACCAAAATGTGTAATCCAACTCACTAAGGTTGTTAATCCCCCAAAAAACACATATAATATTAATGCCTCATGTTTTTTATAAATTCCCTTAATTTTTTCTATCATAAATTCCTCCGATATATTCAACTTCTAATTCAACTATACACTATATATAATATCATTTT
>JAAYSW010000029.1 GCA_012523875.1 Clostridiales bacterium | reverse complement strand
TATTTAGGTATCGTTGACGCTATTCCTCTTGATTTAATTGATCTAATTCCTATTTTCCAAGGTGTTATCTTATCAGAGGGCATGAGTGGGGACGCTGTAGCCCTTTTACAGGAGTATCTCTCATTCATTAGTCAAACATACCCTGATATACCTGCAGTCGAACCTACGGGCTATTTTGGCCCTCAGACGAAGGCTTCAGTTATAGCATTCCAAAAACATTTTGGAATACCACCGAGGGGTGTTGTTGCTTCAATAACTTGGAATAAAATTGCTTTAGTTTATTCCGATTTAAAATATGGAATGGATAGACGTGTTCAACAATTCCCAGGATTTATAATTTCATAAGGTTTTTAATCCGATAAAAGAAAGGCGGAATAATTTATGGTTTATACTGAAGATGAAAAAAAAAATGTAGTGATGGAGTTACAAGAATACCTCAATAAAATATTTAAATCAGATGCAGATATTCCCCAATTAAATGTGGATGGAGTTTACGGACCTGAAACTAGGGAAGTTGTAATCAAGTTCTGTGAAAAACATGAACTCCCAACAAATGGTGAGGTAGATAAAAAAATTTGGGATAAGATTATAGAGATTTATAATGAAGAATCAACCGATATAATAAAGAAATTAAGTGCTTTCCCCTCAACAATATATACAATGATGCCCGGTGATAATAATATATTGGTATCTTTATTACAAGTTATGCTACAAGCGTTGGGGTTAAAGTATAGAAACTGTCCAATGGTTAATGTTACAGGAATCTATGATGATTTAACGGTTGCTGGTGTAGAAAACATACAAAACATAGTTCAAACTGACCCAACAGGAACGGTAAATCTCATTACATGGAATCACATTGCAACTCTTTTTAATGAATTAGATTTGGAAAACTTACATTTACCACAAAGTCAATCATAAAGATTAAAACGCTGTATGGAAATTCCATACAGCGTTCTATTTTAGTCTACTTCATCGTCTACTTCATCATCTACTTCATCATCTATTTCATCAGTTTCATTTTGTTCCTCAAGCAGTGCTAATTTGTTTTCTTCCTCTAATTCCTCCTCAGTTGGTCCCTCAACAGTGGATATCTCCTCATCATCATCATGTTCCGCTCTAGTAAAGGTAACCACCCTATTATCCTCGCCACTAATACGCATAACCCTTACACCCGTAGCATATCTACCCATAATGCTAATATCACAGGCCCTTATTCTTATTACTACCCCATCATTTGAGATAAGAATTATATCATCTGTTTCATCAACAACCTTAATTCCACATACATAGCCTTTTTCATCAGATGTCTTATAATTAATTAATCCATATCCACCACGATTTTGGACTCTATATGCATCAAGTTCAGAGCGTCGTCCCTGCCCCTTATCAGTCACTGTAAGCACAGTTGCTCCCTCACGCACCCTTGCCATAGATACTACATAATCATCCCCACGAAGCTTAATTGCACGCACACCATGTGCAGAACGTGATATAGCCCTTATAGGCTCCTCTTTAATACGGATAGCTCTACCATTATGGGTTGCTATAATTAGTTCAGCATCACCATTTGTAAGCCTTGCACCAGCTATTTCATCACCCTCATTAAGCCCGATAGCAATAATTCCACTCTTCCTTACATTTTTATAGGCTGAGAGGTTGGTACGTTTAATTCTTCCATTCTTAGTAACCATAATTAAATATTTATCTTCATCAAAATCAGTAGTTTTAATCATAGCTGCAATTTTTTCATCTTCACCAAGTGGTAAAATATTAATAATATTAACACCCCTAGAGGCTTTTGAACCCTCAGGAAGCTCATAACATTTCTTTTTAAACATAATACCTTTATTAGTTATAAACAACACATTATCGTGAGTTGAAGAGATAAACATCTCATCAACAAAATCCTCCTCACGTTGTTTCATTGCAGTAACTCCACGCCCACCTCTTCTTTGAGTCTTATACTCATCAACAGGCATACGCTTAATATAACCAATATTTGTATAGGTAACAACGCAATCTTCAACTGGAATTAAATCCTCAATATCAACCTCACCACTAACAGATTCAATCTGTGTACGCCTATCATCACTGAACTTTCGCCTTATTTCAGCTAGTTCATCCATAATTATCTGATAAATTTTATCCTCATCAGCAAGAATTCCCTCTAGTTCTGCTATTTTCATTTCAATCTCTGCTAACTCATCAAGAATCTTTTGACGTTCCATATTAGATAGCTGATACAACTGCATTCTAGCAATAGCCTCAGCCTGTATCTGTGACAAATCAAATCTTTCGCATAATGTATCCTTAATATCCTGCAAGTTTTTTGATGAACGACAGATTTTAATTACCTCATCAAGATTATCAACAGCAATAGCAAGACCTCGTAAGATATGCTCTCTTTCACGAAGTTTTCTTAACTCAAATTTTGTACGGTTAGTAATAACCTCAACTTGAAACTTCAAGTACTCCTCAAGCATCTGTTTCAAAGTCAATACTTTAGGCTCACCATTTACAAGTGCAAGCATAATTACGCCAACAGTATCCTGTAACTGAGTATATCTATACAATTTATTTAAAACAATTTGTGGAATAGCATCTCTTTTCAGCTCGATAACAACACGCATACCATCCCTATCGGATTCATCACGAATGAAATGTATTCCATTAATTTTTTTCTCTTTAACAAGCCTAGCAATATTTTGAATTACCCTTGCTTTATTAACCATATAGGGAATTTCATTAATTATAATACAATTTCTGCCTTTAATTTCCTCAATAGTGGTATTAGCCCTAAGTGTAATCTTACCTCTACCTGTAGCATATGCTGCACGAATCCCAGCCCTACCCATTATAATACCGCCAGTGGGAAAGTCAGGACCTTTTATATGCTCCATCATCTCATCAAGAGTGCAATCTGGATTTTCTATAAGCAAGTTTAAACCATCAATTATCTCCCCAAGATTATGTGGAGGGATATTTGTCGCCATACCAACAGCAATTCCAGTAGACCCATTTACGAGTAGATTAGGAAATCTTGATGGTAGTACAACAGGCTCCTTCAATCTATCATCATAGTTGGTTGTATACGGAATTGTCTCTTTATTTATATCAGTGAGCATTTCCGCAGAAATCTTTGCCATCTTTGCCTCAGTATAACGATAAGCAGCAGGAGGATCACCATCAATACTACCAAAGTTTCCATGACCATCAACAAGGGGGTATCTCAAGGAGAACTTTTGTGCCATTCTAACTAATGCATCATAAACAGAAGCGTCACCATGTGGGTGATACTTACCCAAAACGTCACCGACAGTCGCTGCACACTTTAAATATTTTTTATCAGGGGTAAGACCCGCCTCAAACATAGTATATAAAATTCTTCTATGAACTGGTTTTAAACCATCTCGTACATCTGGCAATGCCCTTGAAACAATAACCGACATGGAATATTCTAAAAAGGATTTTTTCATTTCCTTTTCTATATCCACATTGATAACCTTTGAATTATCGGTGTTCAAATAAATCATCCTTTCGCTAGTAAGTACAATATACCTCATTTTGCTATGCAAACCTTAATATTGCAAGGCAATTATATAAAGCAAGAAACAGTGCGTTTTACGAAAACCTCTTACCTAACTTTTCTTTAAAAAGCTCATTCATCTGCAAAATTTCTGGTTCTGTAAAATCTTTTTTTGGCACAACATAGAACACAACTTTAGATTGATAAAGCATATAAAATTCTTCTTTTTCAATAATTGAAAAATAAGCATTATCAAATATCAAAAAAGTAGCTTTTTTCATGCTATCATTTGTTGTATCCCCCTCAAAAATATCATAGTTTCCTTCATTTTCAGGGTTATCTAGAACTTCTAATTTTTCGCTAGTTTCAGCTTCTTCTTGAGGATTACTAATGGAATATATCTCCTCCTTTGATAATGCAAGGAGAGCAATTGAATCTTCATAAAGCTTGAATTTATATAAATCAGTTTCTATTTCTTTAATTGATATCAAAAGATTATTTTTAATCTTCCTTGGGTTATACCATGAAATAAAAATAGCAAAAATACTAATTGCAATTATAAAACCAGAAATGCTACTAGCAATATCCCTTGCAATGAGGGTAACTTGCCATATGATAATAAAAACATAGCAAAATGTCATAATGTATGTTTTAGGGTAGATAAACTTCTTTTGAAAGGCTGTAAAAGCCTTATTAAAAATATCAAGAGGTATATTATATTCTTTTTCAATTATTGGGTTATCATAATTCTCCAAACTCAATTCTCCCATCTTTTATTTTAATAAAGTTTTATATATCTAAATTTTCAACCAATTTAGCGTTTCTTTCAATGAATTCACGTCTAGGTGCAACCTTATCCCCCATAAGGATAGTGAAAATTTCATCAGCCTTAACTGCATCTTCCATTTCAATTTTTATCATGGTACGAGTTTCAGGGTTCATCGTTGTTTCCCAAAGCTGTTCAGGGTCCATCTCACCAAGACCTTTATATCGCTGAACATCGACTTTATATCTGCCACTCTCTGATAATTCGTTAATGTATTTATCTCTTTCAGTGTCGGAGAAAGCATACTTAAATTGCTTTCCCCTATAAACCTTGAACAAAGGTGGCTGTGCTATATAAATATTTCCATTTGTAATTAACGGACGCATAAACCTAAAAAAGAATGTAAGCAAAAGCGTTCTAATATGCGAACCATCGACATCAGCATCCGCCATTATAATAACCTTTCCATATCTTAACTTTTCTATATTAAAATCCTCACCAAGACCTGTTCCCAAAGCAGTAACAACAGGCATAAGCTTTTCATTGCCATAGACCTTATCAAGACGAGCTTTTTCAACGTTTAACATTTTTCCCCAAAGAGATAGAATAGCCTGATAGCGTCTATTTCGCCCCTCTTTAGCAGAACCTCCCGCTGAATCTCCCTCAACGATATATATTTCAGTTAAATCCCTATCACGTTCAGAGCAATCAGCAAGCTTTCCAGGCAACGATGCATTCTCCATAGCACTCTTACGTCTTGTAAGTTCTCTAGCCTTCTTAGCAGCCTCTCTAGCCTGTAATGCTGCAATATTTTTTTCAAATATTGATTTTGCAACTGCTGGATTTTCCTCAAGGTAATTCATAAGGTTTTCAGTTAGCATTTTTTCAACAAAAGGTCTAACTTCTGGGTTCCCAAGTCTACCCTTAGTCTGTCCTTCAAATTCACATTCCTCAAGCTTTACTGAAATAATTGCAGTAAGCCCCTCTCGAACGTCTTCACCAACAAGCCTATCCCCGTCTTTTAAGAGATTAAACTTCTTACCATATTCATTCAATGTTTTAGTTAAAGCATTTCTAAATGCAGTTTCATGAGTTCCGCCATCTGTTGTATGGATATTATTTGCAAATGAAAGAATTAACTCATTATAGCTATCATTATACTGCATAGCAATTTCAGCAGTAGCATGTTCCATTTCACTGCTTATATAAATAATTTCTTCTGTAAGGCTATCCAACCCCTTTGTTTTGTGGATATGCTCTACAAACTGCCTTATACCGCCCTCATAAATAAGTCTTTCTCTTTGTATATTTTCAGAATCACGGGAATCCTCAAAAACAATATTAATTCCAGCATTAAGGAAAGCCTGTTCTCTAAAGCGTTTCAATAGAACCTCATAATCAAAGGTAACATCCTCAAAAACCAGTGGATCAGGTTTAAAGGAAATAGTTGTTCCTGTTTCAGTTGTTTGTCCGATAACTTTCATTTCCTCTTTATATTTACCACGTTCAAAACGTTGGAAGTGAATATTATTCCCATCAAAAACAGTTACCTCCATCCATTCGGAAAGGGCATTAACAACTGCCGCACCAACACCATGCAGTCCCCCTGAAACCTTATAACCACTACCGCCAAACTTACCACCAGCATGAAGAACAGTAAAAACAACTGTTGCAGCAGAAATTTTTTCTGTAGGGTGTATTCCAACTGGGATTCCTCTGCCATTATCATGCACTCTAATTACATTATCAGGTAACAAATCAATTTTAATTTCAGTACAATATTCTGCAAGAGCCTCATCAATTGCATTATCAACTATCTCATAAACAAGATGATGCAAACCCTTTGTACCGGTTGAACCAATATACATACCTGGACGTTTTCGGACTGCCTCAAGTCCTTCAAGGACTTGAATTTGGTTTTCATCATAATTTTCGATATTATTCATATTAATAAAAATCCTCCTATAAGCACACAATTCCAATAAAACTGGAGTTATTCTCAGATACTTATCTATTTTCAAAGTCCATTAAAACATAGTAAGCGACCTTTTTTTCAATGTAGCAACAGAAATTTGTGAAATATACACAACATCTGAATCATTTTCCCTACATACAATGAAACTTCTGGGCATTTCGTGTGAAACATTAATTACATTTCCATTTTTAGTAGATTTGTTTAGAAATTCTTTAGTATTTTTAGTTACCGTTGTATTTTCTATATCAAAAATACCTATAATATTTTTGATATTAACTACGGTATCCTGACCTAAATGTAGATACAATCTAAACTAACCCTCCATTCTCAATATGAAAAACACGAGCTAAATTATTTGCCTCAACTGAATTTTTATTGCAAGAGGTAATAAACACCTGCATATCCTTAACAATCTCATACACTAAATTTTGCCTGTTTATATCAAGTTCCCCCATAACATCATCAAGTAAAATAATGGGTGAATCTTTTTTATTTTCATAATAAATTCCAGCCTGTGCCAGTTTTAGCACAAGTGCAGTACTTTTTTGCTGCCCCTGCGAGCCAAATTCTTTAACACTTAATCCATTTATTTTTAAGATAATATCATCTCTATGGACTCCATTTTGTGTAAATCCAAGCCTTACATCATCGCTTGAATTATTACGGAGCTTAATAAAAAATTCTTCTGCCATTTGTTTAGCATTTTTATTACTAAAATCATCTATATCAAAAGCATTAGAGGAATATGAAACAGATAAATCCTCTTTGCCACCTGTTATTTTAGAATACAAGTTTTTACAATATTTATTTAATTTTTCGATATAATCATTACGCATAATTGAAATATAAGCACAAATATTTGCCAGCTGTTCATCCCATATAAAAAGAATATCTTCACTGTATTTTCCAAAGAAAATATCTTTTAAGGCTGCATTCCTTTGGCTAATAATAGTTTCATACTGTCTTATATATTTAAGTGAGCCATGGGAAATCTGGGAATGGCAAAGGTCGATGAAAGAACGCCGTTTATCAGGTGGACCTTTAACCAATTCTGTATCATTAGGAGTAAAGACAACGCATTTAAAGCTTTCAAAAAGCCTTTGGCTATGTTTTAACGGAACGCCATTAAGAGTTATTTTCTTTTTTTTGATATTATTTTTTTCCAATGCATAGGTTATTTTCTGCTCACGCTTACTATCAATAAATGACATTTCTATATTCATAAACTGCTTATCAAAGCAAATATAATCCTTCTCCTTTGAGCCTCTAAAACTTTTGCAACCTGTTAAAGCCCAAACTGCCTCAAGAATATTTGTTTTACCCTGTGCATTGTCGCCAATGATTAAATTATATTTCTCATCGGGCTTAATATAAATATCCTCAAGATTCCTAAAACCATCAATCTTCAACTCTGTAATAACCATATTAACTCACATGCAATTCATAATTTTTAAAACAAACAATATCATCGGGTCTTATTTTTTTTCCTCTCATAGTACAAATTTCACCATTTACTGTAACTTCTTCGTTTATAATAAAATCCTTAGCAAAACCACCTGTTTCGGCAATCCCTGAATATTTAAGCAGTGAATCTAATTTTATAAATTCAGTTTTAATTTTAACATTCATAATTTCCCTTTTACTCATAAAAAACCTCCAATAATCTAATATAAAATAGATTTTAGTATATTATTTTAATGCAACAGGCATCAGCAAAAATGTATAGCTATCCCCCTGCATTGGCAATATCTTTATCGGTCTATTTGAACCATTCATATGGATTTTTACCTTATCACTTTCTGATGCTTTAAGAGCATCCATAATATATTTATTATTGAAAGCTATAAGAACAGGGTCGCCATTTAGGTCAAGTTTAATCTCATCACTTACCTTACCTATAGCAGTTTTACAATCAATTTGCATTTCACTTGTATTAAAATTACATTTAACAGCAGCCTTATGTTTTTCACTTATTAGCAAGGAGCATCGCTCAAGGCTATTAAGGAAATCCCTTGTTTTAACAATTACTTCAGTTTTAAAATCATTAAATAAACTTGTTTTATAATTATGGAAATCTCCTTCAAGTAGCCTAGAGAAGAAGTAATAACCATTAATATCAAACATAATATGCCTATCACTTACAAAAACATTACATAAATCTTCATCATCTTTAAGTAACCTTGCAATTTCGTTTAAAGCCTTTGAGGGTACTACGAAATAAAACTTTTCACTACAATTTATATTTTCAGTTCTTATAGCAAGCCTATATCCATCAATTGCAACAAGGTTAAAAACACCATCTTCAATATCAAATAATTCGCCAGTTAGAATAGGTTTATTATCAACTGTAGAAACGGCAAATATAGTTTGGTTAATCATGCTTTTAAATACACTTTGAGTAATATTAAATTGCTTTTCATTTTCCATAGTAGGTAAATCTGGATATTCATCAGATGAATAAGCAGAAATATCATATTCAGTTACCCCGCTAGAAATTCTTACATTAAGATTTTCATCTATAAAGAATAGGAGTTCCCCATCGGGCATACGTTTTGTAATTTCACTAAAAAGTCTTGCATTTATTACATATTCTCCTGAATCTTCAGATTTAACTTGTATTTGTGTTCTTATACCTATTTCTAAATCATAACCAGTAAGCTCCAGTATATTGTTTGACAACACTAATTTAATACCTTCTAAAGCAGGCATAGTTGATTTAATTGCAACTGCTTTTGAAACATTATTAATAGCCTCACATATTTTTGTTTTATCGCAACTGAATTTCATCTTTGTAAATCCTCTCTATTATTTTAATATTATATTTGATTATACAATTAGTAAAACTTTAAATTATACTAATTGTAACTTTCTTATTGGCAAAGCCTTTTAACAAAAGGAGAAAATTAAAAAAGGTTTATTATATATAAATAATAATATATATATATATTAAGATAGTAGTAGTAGTAGGGGCTGTGGAAAACTTGAAACCAGCACAAAACCACGTAACAGCCAGTGTTAGTTCATCAACAATGGAATTAGGAGAAAATGTGGATATGTTAAAAGATAAATTTTGTGTTTAATCTGTTGAAAAAACTTCTGTTGAAAAGGAAAGTTTCTTGAAAGTTTTGTGGAAAGTGCGAGTTATAGTTTTCAACATTTAACAAGCTGTGAAAATATTAATATTAAAAACTGTTTAAATTTTAAAAAATAAATGATTAAGTTTCTATATTGCAAAGGTCAAGCCTGTTTTGGAGTTTTCAACATATGTTGAAAGTGTTGTTGAAAGGTTGATTATTTAACAACATTGTTGAAAGTGAGTGTTGTATCTTGTTAAAAGAAACTATAACATAATTATATATTATTTACCAGAATTATCTTTTTATACTATATATAGAGGGTGCTAGACTGTTTCTAATATAGTATCAATTAGCTGTTCAAGCGTTTCCATATCATTCCCATAGGTATGTATAATGGGAATATTGGTAACTGAATAGACCTTATCAACAAAAATATCCCTCTCAATCCTATCCTTTTGGGCATGAGATTTATCATCAAGTTCAATAAGTACCAGAATTTCTAAGGTATCTGGTTCAGCAAGAGCAAAATCAACATGCTTTGACTTGATTTTATTAAAATATTTACTCCATTCCTCACGCTTTAGACCTTTTTTTACCTCAACAATGTCCGCCATCCTAATTTTACTTAAAATGTGTACATCATATTTTTTTGTAATTTGTCTAAGTTTTTCGTAAAACCTTAACTCATTCTTACTTAGAAGTGTTTTTTTTACATATGGTAAAGGCGTGGGTTTAAGCCATCTATATATCCTATAAATGATATAAAAGACGAATAAAATAAATAAAACAGATAGTACAATTTCCCCAAAACTATTATGAAATTCGTTCATTCGACATCCTTTTTATCTTTATTTTCCCTTATCTCTAATATTTTTAATAATATCCTCAACAAGTTCCTTTAAATTAGAATCCTTTTTTATCCCCGCTGTTATATTATTAATCGCATATACTATAGTAGAGTGGTCACGTCCACCGAATTCAAGTCCAATTGATTGAAGTGGCATCTGTGTAATCTCACGAACAACATAAATAGCAACTTTTCTTGCGTTTGAAATCTGTGATGAACGCTTACTAGAGCGAATATCCTCAGGAGACACTCCATAAACATTGGAAACCTCAGCTATAATTTTTTCAACAGTAATTGGAATAGGTTGATCATCATTTAAAATGTCACGAATAACGCTTTGTGCCATGGAAATAGATGGTTGACTTCCCGCAAGATGTTTAAGGGCTTTCAGTTTTTTTACTGCTCCCTCAAGTTGCCTAATATTAGTTTTAAGCCTATTTGCAATAAATTCAGCGACCTCATGAGGAATATTCAACTCAAGAAGTTCAGCTTTTCTTTTTATAATGGCAATTCTTGTTTCATAATCTGGAGTTGAAACGTCAGCAATAAGTCCTCCTTCAAATCGAGAACGAATTCTTTCTGCAAGAGTTTTAATATCTTTCGGTGGTTTGTCCGAAGTCAAAACAATTTGTCTTCCCTGTTGATGAAGCTTATTAAATGTATGGAAAAATTCCTCTTGGGTACTTTCTTTTCCAGCAATAAACTGAACATCATCGACAAGAAGAACATCAGCATTACGGTATTTATCATGGAATTGTGTGGTATCTTTTCTCATTTTAATTGCATCAATAAGTTCATTAGCGAAAGCCTCACCACTTACATAAATAATATTTAGGGCAGAATTATTTTTTCTCATTTCATTTGCAATTGCGGTAATAAGATGAGTTTTACCAAGCCCCGAAGGTCCATGAATAAAAAGAGGATTATATGTACTTCCTTTAGAAGCATCCTTTGCAACAGCGGTACAAGCAGCATATGCAAATTCATTGGAGCGACCTACTATGAAAGTATCGAAAGTGTAATCATACTCAGCAGTTTCAAAACTTTTTTCAAGCTGAAGATGCTTTTGTTCAATCTCCTCGAAATCAACCTGATGGTTAACAGGTTCTTCTGTTTTTGTGATAATAATTAAATTTATATCAAACCCAAGTATGGTTTTAAAAGCCTCTTTAAGAAGCTTTTCATAATTATTAATAATAACACCTTTTTGAAAGTCCGACTGGACATGGAAGATTGCGTCGGAACCATTAAGTTCTTGGGGTTCTAATGCATTAATCCAAAGTTTCAAAGCAACCTCACCGATATCCCCAACATCGATGCAATATTTTTTTACATGTTCAAATACATCCTCAAAGGAATTCATACCCTTGCCTCCTTAAAACCGAAATCCAAATAATATGTAACGAAACCTAAGTATTATAATATATAATAAGTCAATAAAAAACAAAAAAAAAAAGAATTAAGTAGAGAATATGATCAAAAAGCGAATAAAAAATAGCTATTGAAATATACAACTTACTTATTATAAAATCATATTTATTATATCATATAAAGTATAGATTTGCAAGAGTAATTTTCAACATTAAATAAATAAATGTTGAAAATTATAATCAACTGCTATAAAAATAATAAGTTTTATGAAATAGAATAATTATAACTTATTTTTGAGAAAATATTTTATAAATTGCTTGACATGTAAGATTTATTAGTATATAATCTACTTTGTAGGGTTGTACGCATACAACATTGTATTTACTTATATTTAAAATAGAAATTGATGATGTATTAATATACCCAAGTATTAAAATCTAGTTAGTTTTGTGAAAGGGGGCTTTAAGGTTATGAAAAGAACTTATCAGCCAAAGAAATTGCATAGAAAAAGAGAGCATGGTTTTTTAAAGAGAATGTCTAAAAAAAGCGGTCGCAAGGTTTTAGCTCGCAGAAGAGCTAGAGGCAGAGCTAGACTCTCACATTAATCAAGTATGACCACTTCTTGTGGTCTTTTGTACTTTATTTTATTAGTAAATCCTGTGATATTTTAGAGGATTAAAACTTATGCTCAAATAAGGCGTGTCTTTGAACACGCCTACAAAAATATATCAGAAAAATTGTGATTATGTTATATACAGAAATATTAAATAATAATAAAATTTTCCTTTTGCTATATAAAAAAGGAAAACCTATAATTTCTAAATGGCTTGTTATCTATGTAAGAAAAAATAATTTATCTTATAATAGACTTGGTATTACTGCTGGAAAAAAGGTAGGTAATGCCGTTAGAAGAAACCGTGCTAAACGAATTATTAGGCAAATTTACCGAGAAAATGAATTGAAGATGCCAATTGGGATTGATATAGTTATTGTTGCTAGGAATTGTCTTCCTGATACAAAATTGGGTATCGTTAATAATTATTTGTCAAATAGGGCAATTAGAGAGATTGTTAAAGCTGTTGAGAATTAAAATAAATTATGAAAAAAATATTTATTTTGTTTATAAAGGGTTACCAGAAATTTATATCACCGCTAAAACCACCTTGTTGTCGGTTTTATCCGACTTGTTCAGCTTATGCTGTGCAAGCTTTTCAAAAATTTGGTGTTTTTAGGGGCTTGTGGCTTGCTTTTTATAGGCTTATAAGATGCAATCCATGGAATATTGGAGGAATCGATTATGTTCCTGACGAATTCCACTTCTTTAAGCATAAAAATAAATAATCTAATGTAACCTTTGGAGGATTTAATGAATACAATATATACAATTATAGGTAAACCCTTTGGTTTAATAATGTGGGGAATATATTCAGTTGTAAAGAATTATGGAATATCAATTATTTTATTTACAATTATTACTAGAATTATTATGTTTCCTATGAACTTTAAACAACAGAAAAATATCGTCAGAAGTAGGGCTTTAGCACCAAAGATGGCAGCTATAAAAAAAGCATATGCAAATAATCCACAGCGAATCCAAGAAGAACAGATGAAGCTTCAACAGCAAGAGGGGATAAATCCAATGGCAAGCTGTTTGCCGATGCTTATACAGTTTTTATTTCTTTTTGGTGTATTAGATGTTGTTTATAAACCTCTTTCGCATATCTTGAGAATTAGTGGGAATACAATAGAAAAGACAAAAGATATTATTACAAAATCAGTTCCTGATATGTTTATGAAAAACGATTTGCGTGAGGAATTGAAAATACTTTCTTATGTAAGAGATAATCAAGCCGAGTTTAACTCAGTAAATGGTTTTCTTGATAAACTTTCAGGTTTTAATAGTAAGTTTATGGGGATAGATTTGGGTGCAACACCTCAATTTAAACCTGAGGTTTGGGATAAAACAGCAGTGTTACTATTCTTAATACCCATAGTTGCAGGTGTGAGTCAGCTCGTTATGACTTTGATTACACAAAGGATACAGAAAAAAAATACTCCTGATATGCCTTCAATGGGGGCAATGAGTGCTTTACTTTATGTAATGCCTGTTTTCTCAGTTTGGTTTGCATTTAAAGTTCCATCTGGGGTTGGATTTTATTGGATAATATCTACAATTGTAGCAATAATTCAGGCAATTGCTTTGGATGTTTATTTTACTCCCGAGCGAGTTGAAATTGTTTCTGCAATCGAAAAAGAAAAGGCAAAGAAAAGAAAACCAGGCTTAATGCAAAAAATGTTGGAGCAACAGGAATTGATGAATCAGCAAAATAATGGTAGCCAAGGTTCAGCTTCAAATAGAGTTAATTATTCTGACGAAACAGAAGGATTATCACGTTCAGAGCTTAATGCATATAATCGTGAATTATTAAAGGATGCCCGTAGAAGAATGGCTGAAAAATACGGTGATGAGCTAAGCGACGATAAGGATTAGCAGATTGGAGGAAGGCTTTATGGAAGGGATTTTTACAGGAAAAACTGTTGAGGAAGCTATACAGGCAGCGGTTCAAACTTTTGGGGTTGAAGAAAGTAAGATTTCATATGTAATTATTGAAGAACCAAAAAAAGGTTTTCTTGGTAGGCTTAAAGGTGAGGCAAGAATTAATGCTGTTTATAATCCTACGAAAACCGAAATTGCTGTTGAGTATCTAAAGAAAATATTGGACAAGTTAGGGATTTCATATGATATTAATGTTGTGGAAAGTGATGATAATACAGCGATTAATATCGAGGGTGAAGATGTTGGTGCAATTATTGGAAGAAGGGGAGAAACTCTTGATGCAATTCAATATATAGTTTCAATGGCTGCAAATAGGGGAAGCCAGAATTACCATAGAATCGTGCTTGATAGCGGTGGGTATAGAGAAAAGCGTAAGAATACGATTATTGAACTTGCTACAAAAATTTCTAATTCCGTTTTAAAAAAGGGTCGTTCATCAGCTTTAGAACCAATGAATCCTTATGAAAGAAGAATTATCCATTCAACTGTTTCCGAAATTGAGGGAGTTTATTCACGTTCTGTCGGTGAGGAGCCGTTTAGGAAAGTTATAATTTATCCAGTTAATAGGAAGCCAGACAGACCACGTGGTGAAAAGAGAAATAATCCTAGAAAACAGGAGGGGCCACGTTCTCTTGATTTAAAAACAAGTTTTGAAAAAGATTATAAAAAACCCATTCCTGATAAGGATATTGGTTCGGGGTTATATGGAAAAGTTGATATTTAATGATAAAGTTATTCAGTGAGTGAAAGCACTTGTTTTAACCATAAACAGGTGCTTTTGTGTAATTTATATTTATTTATGTGAAAATATAGGAGGGAAAAATGCCTACAATTGCTGCAATTTCTACTCCAAATGCTGTTGGAGGAATTTCTGTTATAAGAATTTCAGGCGAAAAATCGATAGGAGTAGCTGAGAAAATTTTTAGATCTACTAGTGGCAAGAAAATTTCTGAGATGCAAGGTTATACCTGTGCCCATGGTGCTGTGGTGGATGGAGAAGATACCCATGTTGATGAGGTTATTTTATCAGTTTTTAAGGCACCTAAAAGCTATACGGGTGAGGATGTTGTGGAAATTTCATGCCATGGTGGGGTTTATATTACCAAGAAAATACTTAGGCTTATTTTTGAAAACGGTGCGAAGCCTGCAGAGGCTGGTGAATTCACAAAGAGAGCATTTCTTAACGGAAAATTATCGTTGACGCAGGCTGAAGCTGTTATTGATTTAATTAGTGCGGGTGGAAAAAGTGAGTTGAAATATGCCATTGCTTTAAAAGATGGTGCTATTTTTAGGAGAATTGATAAAATTAAACGTAGAATTATATCAGTTTTAGGGGATTTAGCAGCTTGGGCAGACTTTCCAGAGGACGATATTCCAGAAGTTGACCCAGAAAACTTATTGGAAACGCTGAAAGGCATATATGAATCCTTGGTGGAAACTAACAAAACATATGATTATGGTAGGATTATTCGTGAGGGCATAAATACAGTTATTTCTGGTAAGCCTAATGTGGGAAAATCGACGCTAATGAATTGCTTGAGTGGCTTTGAAAGAAGTATTGTCACAGATGTTGCTGGAACAACAAGGGATATTATTGAAGAAACTGTTCAACTCGGTGAGATAAAACTTAGACTTTCAGATACGGCAGGGATAAGAAAAACTGATGATATTGTGGAGGGTATTGGCGTAAACCTTGCTTTTAAAAGAATTGATGAGGCAGATTTGGTGCTTGCTCTTTTTGATAATTCTAGCGAAATTACTGATGAAGATTTGAAATTAATTGAAAAATTATCGAATAGGAAATCAATTGCAGTTATAAATAAAATTGACGAAAAATCAGCGTTGGATAGAAATTTAATTAATGAAAATTTTAAATATATAGTTGAAATTTCTGCGAAAAATAATGAAGGAATTGAAGGACTTATAAATGCAGTGAATGAGATGTTTCTTCATGAAGATATTGAGGCTGAAAAAGGAATTATCGCTAACGAAAGGCAGAAAAATTGCATTACCAAGGCCGAAGAACTAGTTCTAGATAGCATAAATGCTTTAGAACAGGGGGAATTGTTAGATGCAATTACAATTATACTTGATGAAGCGGCAGCGTACTTATTGGAACTTACTGGTGAAAGGGTGTCGGAAACAGTCTTAAATGAGGTTTTTTCAAGATTTTGTATTGGTAAGTAATTTTTATTTTGGAGGTGATTGGTTTTGAGTTTTGAAATGGGGAAGTATGATATAATAATCATTGGTGGTGGGCATGCTGGTGTCGAGGCAGGTCTTGTAGCAGCACGTCTTGGCTGTAAAACTGTAATGTTCACGATTTCACTCGACCAAATTGCTAATTTGCCCTGCAATCCATCGATAGGTGGAACTGCTAAAGGACATCTTGTTCGTGAAATTGATGCTTTGGGCGGTGAAATGGGCAGAGCATCCGATGCCAGTGTTATCCAAAGCCGTATGCTAAACAAGGGAAAGGGACCTGCTGTTCACAGTTTGCGAATCCAGGCAGATAGGGTAAAGTATCATAATTATATGAAGAGAGTTTGTGAATTGCAGGAAAACTTGGATATAAAGCAAGCTGAAATTACTGAAGTTATTGTGGAGGATGGCGAGGTAAGGGGCGTAGTTACGTCGCTTGGTGGAATTTATTACGCTAATGCTGTAATTATTTCAACAGGCACATACTTGAGAAGCACAATCCATATAGGAGAGGCTTCTTATGATAGTGGACCCGATGCGGCACTTCCAGCAAAAGGTTTAGATGAGAGTTTAAAAAAACATGGGATAGAGTTAAGGCGATTTAAAACTGGTACTCCTTGCAGGGCACACAGGAGAAGCATTGATTTTAGCGTTTTACAGGAGCAATGTGGAGATGAAGAAATATTTCCACTTTCCTTCGAAACGGATAAAAGTACAATAAAGAACCTAGTTTCGTGCTATATTGCTTATACCAATGAGGAAACACATAGGATTATCAAGGAAAACTTGCATAGATCGCCAATGTATTCGGGGAGAATAGATGGAATTGGACCAAGATATTGTCCTTCAATAGAGGACAAAGTTGTGCGTTTTGCTGATAAGGATAGGCATCAGGTTTTTGTGGAACCTATGGGGATTGATACGGATGAATGTTATCTACAGGGCCTATCTACGTCACTTCCAGAGGATATTCAGTTGAAATTCCTAAGGACAATTAAAGGTTTTGAAAATATAGAAATTATGCGACCTGCATATGCAATCGAATATGAGTGTTGCAATCCAACCCAGTTGCGTTCAACTCTTGAATTTAGACAGATTAAGGGGCTTTTCGGTGCAGGACAATTCAATGGCAGTTCTGGCTATGAGGAGGCGGCAGCACAGGGACTTGTTGCAGGGATCAATGCTGTAAGCAGAGTTTTTGGCAGGGAAATGTTAATTCTTGATAGGGCGAGTTCATATATTGGTACACTTATTGATGATTTAGTCATAAAAGGCTGCCAGGATCCCTACAGAATGATGACTTCCAGGAGCGAATATAGGTTGATTTTGCGTCAGGATAATGCTGATCAGCGGCTCATACCAACTGGTTATAGGATTGGTTTGGTTAGTGCAGAGAGGTATAATAGACTTAAAAGTAAGATGAAGGAAATTGATGAAGAAATAAAGCGGGTTAGTAAGCTAAATATTGCTCCAAGTATCAAATTAAACGATTTTCTCATTGAAAAAGGGACTTCACCGCTATCTACAGGATGCAAATTAGCAGATTTAATACGACGTCCACAGCTTGATTATTCAACAATTGCTCCTTTTGATGTTGAAAGAAAGCTACTTAGTGATGATATTTCTGAACAAGTTAATTTGCAAATAAAATATGATGGATATATTAAAAAGCAACTAGAACATATTAATCAGATGAGGAAGTTTGAATCAAAGCTTTTGCCTGAGGATTTAGATTATACGCAAATACGTGGTTTGCGTCTTGAGGCAATGGAAAAATTAAATAAGCTTAAGCCTGAAAATATTGGGCAGGCATCTAGAATTTCAGGGGTTTCACCAGCAGATATTTCAATTTTAGTTGTATGGCTTGAGCAGAAAGGCAGGCAGAATGTTAGCTGATTATAAGATTTGTGAGGAAATTTTCAATAGAAATGGCTTAAAATTTAATAATAATTTATATGAAAAGCTTGATGTTTATGCAGATTTTTTATGTGGATATAACCAAAAGATAAATTTAACCGCAATTATTGATCCAAGGGAAATATTTATAAAACATTTTTTAGATAGTATTTTACTAGATATTCATGCAAAAATACCAGAGAAAGCGAGCATTATTGATGTTGGCACGGGGGCAGGCTTGCCTTCTGTGCCGTTGAAACTCTATCGGGGAGATTTAAACTTTACACTTTTGGATAGCTTAAATAAGCGTGTGAATTTTCTTATGGAGTTGAAAAATAAGCTTGGAATTGAGTATGAGTGTGTTCATAGTCGTGCTGAGTTGCTTGGAAAAGAGGAAGTATATCGGGAGAAATTCGATTTTTCAGTTGCAAGGGCTGTTGCAGGCTTGCCGAAATTATGCGAATATTGTTTACCATTCGTTAAGCTAGGTGGTAGTTTTATTGCCATGAAGGGTCCAAATGAGGATGTTTCTCTTGCAAAGAATGCAATTAATGCCTTAGGTGGAGAGATTATTGATGATGTTGGATATTATCTGGATGGTTTAGAACAAAGAAGAGTAATTATCATAAGAAAAATAACGCATACTCCGCTAAAATATCCTAGAAATAGCGGTCAGATTAAAAATAATCCCCTATAATTTTGTCGTGCAATAATAAATATCATAATAAAATATCCTTTTTAGCATTAATTCTTTGGTGGAAATAATTTCCCAGTTGATGTATAATTGAATATAGAAGGGGCTGTGAACTTACCTTCACAGCTTTTTTGTGTAGAAATGAAAGGAGATGTTTAAAATGGCTGCTTTTTTAGGATTTACAAAAGAAAAACAGATAAATAAGGTGGTGCAAGTATCTATTGATGAAATTGTACCAAATCCACATCAGCCGAGAACTGAGTTTGATCACGCTGATATCTCATCGCTTGCGGAGAGTATTAAGCAAAATGGTATTTTGCAACCATTAACATTAAGAAAGTTTGATACGCGATATGAGTTGATTGCTGGTGAAAGAAGGCTTAGAGCTGCAAAATTAGTTGGACTTGAGTATGTTCCGGGCATAATATTGGATATAAGTGATAGGGCATCAGCTGTACTAGCCCTTGTTGAAAATATTCAAAGACAGGATTTATCATTTTTTGATGAGGCAAATGCAATTGAAAAGCTAATCGAGTATTATGGAATGACTCAAGAAGATGCAGCGATAAAACTTGGCAAGGCACAGAGTACAATTGCAAATAAATTGAGATTGCTTAGGCTTTCCGATGAAGAAAAAGAGATTATTATGAGGTATAGCCTAACAGAAAGGCATGCAAGAGCGTTGTTGAAGTTGGCTAGTAAGGAAGATAGAATGAAAATAATTGAGAGGGTCGTGAAGTTTAATCTCAATGTAGAGAGAACGGAACAGGCAATAGAAGACTTTATAGGGAAAAATGAAGTTAAAGAGAGCTATAAGAGGCGGAGTAAGGTGTTCCAGGATGTAAGGATATTTGTTAATACAATTAATAAAGCTGTTGAAACAATGCAAGCGGCGGGGATTTTAGCTAACTCGAGTAAGACGCAAAATGAAGATTACATAGAATATCGAGTAAGGATACCAATAAACAAGTAAGTGTTCCACGTGGAACATTTTATAAAAACTTAAACAGGGTGTTCCACGTGGAACACCCTGTTTTTATATTTAATCCCACTAAAATTATATATAAATAGTTAAAATGGTTTACTTCTCTGAGGAAATATGTTATAATTAGTCGTGAAATATAAATATGATTGGAGGAATAGACCATGGGGAAGGTTTTTGCAGTTGCAAACCAGAAAGGTGGAGTAGGAAAATCCACTACTGTTGTAAATCTGGCAGCTTATCTAGGATTAAAAGACAAGACAGTGCTTTGTATTGATATGGATGCACAGGGGAACACCACCAGTGGCTTTGGGATAAAGAAGAAAACGCTCACTTCATCAGCATATGAAATGCTTATTGGAAAAGAGAAGATTCAAAATTGCGTCGTAAAAACATCATTTAGAAATGTGAGTGTTGTCCCATCTACACCGGATTTGGCTGGTTGTGAGATAGAAATGGTTAACCTTGAGAATAGAGTTAATCGCCTTAAAATGCAGCTTTTAACGATAAAATTAGATTATGACTACATTTTTATTGATTGTCCACCCTCGTTAAGCCTGCTTACATTGAATGGTTTATGTGCCTGTGATAGTGTAATTGTTCCGCTTCAGTGTGAATTTTACTCTCTAGAGGGTCTTTCACAATTAGTAGAAACCATAAAATTAGTTCGTGCTAATTATAATTCTGGTATCGATATAGAGGGTATTTTGTTCACAATGTATGATTCCAGGTTGAATTTATCTGAACAGGTTGTTAATGAGGTGAAAAAACACTTCCCAGATAAAGTTTTTGATACTACTATACCTAGAAATGTGCGTATTTCTGAGGCACCTAGCCATGGCAAACCAGTTATTTATTATGATAGATATTCAAAAGGTGCGTTGGCTTATGAAAATTTAGGATTAGAAATTTTAGGTGAAGCACCTATTAGGAAAGAGAAAAAAAGATTTTTTTCTAGAAAATAATTAATGAGGAGGATGAAACATGGTTAAAGCAGGAGGTCTTGGCTTAGGATTAGATGCTTTGTTTGATGATAATAGTACGGATGCACAGGTTAAAAGAACATTGAGGATGTCAGAAATAGAACCAAATCGCTCTCAACCAAGGAAAAGATTTAGCGAAGAAGCTATAGCAACGCTCGCAGAATCGATAAGTCAGCATGGAATGATCCAACCAATTTTGGTTAGACCACTTGGAGACAATTCTTATCAGATAGTTGCAGGAGAGAGGCGTTGGCGTGCTGCAAGGATGCTTGCAATGGACGAAGTGCCGGTGGTTATTCAAGAATTGAGTGATCTTGAAGCAATGCAGATTTCTCTTATTGAGAATTTGCAGAGGGAAAACCTAAATCCAATTGAGGAATCGATGGGCTATAAAGAACTTATAGATGTGTATAGCATGACGCAGGATGCTGTTGCGAAGATTGTTGGACGTTCTCGTTCAGCAGTTGCAAATTCTTTAAGGCTCCTTAACTTGCCTAAAGAAGTTCAAGAAATGCTAAAGGATGGGGATTTAACCGTTGGACATGCTAAAGCTTTGGTTTCTGTTGAAGATGAGGATTTGCTTATGGACTTAGCAGTAAAAGCTGCAGCAGATAAGTTGACGGTAAGAGCAATTGAAAAAATAATTTCAAGAATAGATGAGCCAGAATCTGAATTTGAATCTCCAAATAAAATAGATAGTTACTTTAAGGAAATGGAGATAAGCCTTAATGAACGCCTAGGTAGGCGGGTTAAGGTCGACTATTCAAAAAATAAAGGGGCATTGATTCTTGAGTTTTATGATAAAGAAGATCTTGCAGCAATTGCGGAGAAGTTAGTAGAAAATTAAAGGAGATTATGTAGTATGCTTGATATTAGAATAATTAGAGAAAAACCAGACAAGATAAAGGAAGGACTTGCTACGAGGAACACGAATTACGATAATTATATTGATGAAATACTTGAAATTGATGCTGAAAGAAGAAAAATTTCTACTGAAACAGACAAGTTAAAGGCAGAACAAAATAAGGTGTCAAAGCAAATACCTCTTATGAAGAAAAATGGTGAGGATATTTCTGAAATAATGCAGCAAATGAAAATTATTTCAGAGAAAATTAAGCAAGAGGATGTAAGAATTAGCGAATTGGAGAGAAAACAACAATTTCTGCTGCTTTCCATACCAAATGTTCCACATGGAACAACTCCGATAGGTAAGGATGAAAGTGAAAATGTTGAGGTTAGGAAGTATAGCGAACCAACTAAATTTGATTTTGAACCCATTCCACATTGGGATTTAGGTAAAAACTTAGCAATACTTGACCCCGAAGTAGCAGCGAAGGTTACAGGTGCAAGGTTTCATTTTTACAGGGGGCTAGGTGCTAGGCTCGAAAGAGCAATTATTAACTATTTTTTAGATTCTCATTCTGAGAGCGGTTATACAGAAATCCTCCCTCCATTCATGGTAAATAGGGCTTCAATGACGGGGACGGGGCAACTTCCAAAGTTCGAGGAGGATGCCTTTAAGCTTGCTAATGAGGATTATTTTTTAATTCCAACAGCTGAAGTACCTGTTACAAATATTCATAGAGATGAAATATTGTTCTCAGATTCTTTGCCAATAAAATATTGTGCTTATTCAGCTTGTTTTAGGGCAGAGGCTGGCAGTGCGGGGCGTGATCAAAGGGGGTTGATTCGTCAGCATCAGTTTAATAAAGTTGAACTTGTGAAGTTTGTTACACCAGAAAGTTCTGATGAAGAACTAGAAAGTCTTACAAAGGATGCTGAAAAACTTTTACAAGGCTTGGGATTACCCTATAGAGTTGTTGCACTCTGCAGTGGAGATATTGGTTTTTCAAGTGCAAAAACATATGATATTGAGGTTTGGATGCCATCTTATAATAGATATGTAGAAATTTCTAGCTGCTCAAACTTCCTAGACTATCAGGCAAGGCGTGCTGGTATTCGCTATAAAAATAATTCTAAGGATAAGGCACAGTTTGTGCATACGCTGAATGGTTCTGGGCTTGCTGTTGGGAGGACTGTTGCAGCAATCCTGGAAAATTATCAAAATGCCGATGGTAGCATCACAATTCCTGAAGTCCTAGTGCCATATATGGGTGTGAATATCATTAAGTAATTGCATAAAAAAGAGACAATATAATAAGAAAGGATACCAATTCGTTAGAAAAGGGTATCCTTTCAGATTTTGGAGGCATTAAAATGGGCGAGATTATAACAAATATAAGTGAAACATTTGATAGCAAGAGGGTGTATTTTTATGAATGTGACTATAAAAATCGTCTTAAACTATCGGAAATACTGAAATTATCAGCTGAACTTGCAGGGCATGACTATACAGAAAAGGGTCTATCTCACGAGTTTCTATGGGAAAATGGCATGGTTTTTCTTGTATCAAAAGTTAGTTTTCATATATTTGAGTACCCAAAAAATCAAGATAAACTACTTAGTAGCACTTGGGAAAAAGGTAAGAGGGGAGCTATGTTTTTAAGAGGTTTTGAAATAAGAGGTGCAGGAGGAGGACGAAAATATGTGGAGGGAACTGCTGGTTGGGTATTAGTAAATCCTAAGACAAGGCATATAATTAAACCAAAAAACTTCCCATATAATATGCCGCAAATAATGGATAGGGAATGTAAGGCCCTTGATATAGGTAAGATTTCTAGTAAAAATCTTAATGTT
Source organism: Clostridiales bacterium (assembly GCA_012523875.1). Classification (GTDB taxonomy): domain Bacteria; phylum Bacillota; class Clostridia; order Oscillospirales; family Ruminococcaceae; genus JAAYPV01. The sequence goes on along the minus strand of JAAYSW010000029.1, from coordinate 11,372 downwards.
TTAGGAAAAAGAGAAGTACGATTAAGCGATTTAGATGGAAACGGGCATGTATACAACGGAAATTATGCAGATATGGCTGTTGATGTAATTTCTCAACAACTCTTTGAACAGAACGTTGAAAACTTTCGAATTAACTTTATTAGTGAAGCAATTCTAGGAGATATAATTGATATTTATGGGGAGATAGAAGAAAACAAGGTAATCCTAATTGGTAAAATATGCGATAAGCCCTGTTTTGAGACGGAAATAATATTTAGAAGAAAATAATTGATAAATTTTCGTCAAACTTATTGCAATTTTTAATAAAATGAGTTATAATAATTCAATAAGAGTTAGTGCTTTTTGCAATAACATTAAAATAAAATCTGGAGGACTAAAATATGTTGGTATCAGCAAAGGATATGCTTAATAAAGCAAGGGATGGTAAATATGCGGTAGGTCAGTTTAATATAAACAACCTTGAATGGACAAAGGCTGTATTGTTAACCGCTCAAGAAATGAATTCACCTGTTATTTTAGGTGTTTCCGAAGGTGCGGGTAAATATATGGGGGGCTATAAAACAGTAGTTGGTATGGTGAATGGTATGCTTGAGGAGTTGAATATAACTGTTCCAGTTTCACTACATCTTGACCACGGTTCATTTGAGGGAGCAAAAGCTTGCATAGATGCTGGGTTTTCATCAGTAATGTTTGATGGCTCGCATTATGATATTGAAGAAAACATTGCTAAAACAAAAGAATTGGTTGAAGTTTGCAATGAAAAAGGATTATCAATTGAAGCAGAAGTAGGCTCTATCGGTGGTGAAGAGGACGGTGTTGTTGGAACTGGTGAGCAAGCTGACCCTGAGGAATGTAAAGCAATTGCTGATTTGGGAGTTACAATGCTTGCTGCTGGAATCGGTAATATTCACGGTCAGTATCCTGATAATTGGGAGGGTTTAAATTTTGATACCCTTGAGGCAATAAAGGCGAAAACTGGTGATATGCCATTAGTTTTACATGGTGGAACAGGAATTTCAGAAGAGATGATAAAAAAAGCAATCTCACTAGGGGTTGCAAAAATTAATGTTAATACAGAGTGCCAATGGGCGTTCCAACAGGCAACAAGAAAATATATTGAGGAAGGCAAAGACTTAGTGGGTAAGGGCTTTGACCCAAGAAAGCTGCTTGAACCTGGGTTTAATGCAATTAAGGATGCAGTTAAGGAAAAAATGGAGTTATTCGGCTCTGTTAATAAGGCTTAAATTAGTAATAAAGCATATAAGCGAATGTAGATTATTACATTCGCTTTTTTAACTGGCTTAATAATCTAAAATATTTAATATAATTTTAGCTATTTAGACCAAAATTCTGTTTTTTTATTATTGAAACTAATGTCAATGTTTCTCTGGTTAAAAAACTTTTCAAGCACCTCATAAACTTCTGTTGGAATATTGGTGCTATCAAGCTTATTAATCCAGAAAGCCTGTCCTCCGCAAGAATCCCTAATGTGAATTTTTACCTGTAAATCATTCTCCTCAAGCATATTATTCAGCTCAATAAGCTCCTGAAAAGTAATAGTTTTCATAAGCAACCTCCTTATCCTTGTAGTTATTATACCATTTTACCACATTTATATCAATTAGTATTGTATTTTCTTAGTAAGTGTGATAATATTACAAGATAAGGATTGGTGATTAAAATGGTTATAGACTTTCATGTTCATGCCTTTTCTGATAAAATTGTGGAAAGAGCAATGGGACGACTTGAAAAAACATTATTGGATGCAACAGAATATTTGCCGAAAACAGCTAATATTTTGCCTTGCACAGATGGCACATTAAAGGATTTAATAAAAAAAATGGATAAGTTTTCAATAGATAAGGGGGTCCTTTTGCCGATAGCAACTAAACCATCACAGCAAAGGGTTGTTAATAACTGGGCAAAGGAATCGGAATCGGATAGAATAATTCCGTTCGGTAGCGTTCACCCCGATGCAGATGATGCACTTGATGAATTGGAGCGGATAAAGGAATTGGGTCTTTATGGGGTAAAGCTGCACCCTGATTATCAGAATTTCTTCGTAGATGAGGAGCGTTTATTTCCTATTTATGAGAAGTGTATAGAGTTAGGTTTACCTATTATTTTTCATGCAGGGTTTGATCCGATTTCGCCGAAAAAAGTACATGCTATGCCTGATGCCTTTTCAAAGGTTTTGGATGCATTGCCTAATATAACGATGGTTTTAGCACATTTTGGAGGAATGCTAGAATGGGATATGGTTGAGGAATATCTTATTGGAAGAGGAGAAAATTTGTATTTTGATTTATCAACGGTCACAGGCTATCTAGGTGACGAGCAAGCGGAAAGAATGATAAAAAAGCATGGCTCAAACCGCATACTTTTTGCAAGTGATATGCCTTGGGATTCTCCACAAAATATAGTTTCACTTGTTGAAAGATTAGATTTAACGAGTGAGGACAGGAATAATATATTATATAAGAATGCCAAAAGGCTCTTGAAATTAAATTAAAATATATTTTTTTCAGTGTTTTTAAAATATACTATTGATTTTTTATAAAATTGTGTTAAAATGAGTATAGTAGATAAAATATCTACCCTTAAAACATTTGGAGGTGTATAGATATGGCATACAAAATTAATGAGGACTGCATTAATTGTGGTGCTTGTGAAAGCGAATGTCCAGTAAATTGTATTTCGGCTGGTGATGAAATATATGTAATCGATGCAGAACAATGTATTGATTGTGGCGCTTGTGCTGATGTTTGTCCAGTTTCAGCTCCTAACCCAGCATAAAGATACATAAAGGTACCTCTAAGCCCATTTGGCTTAGGGGTATTTTTTAAAAATATTTTTTTTAAGTATTAAAAAATAAACTTAGTATTCTATAAAAAACCTCTTGCAAAAGCCTTTAAAAAATGTTATATTATAAAAGAGATTAATGAAAACTATGTTTGTTATTTTGTTTATGGAATTAAACCTCAAATTATAGGGTGAGGGGGATGTTTCAGGGCATTAAAACAACTATAGTTAAATTCATTATGGATAAAATTTAAAATATAAATTAAATTATGACAGATAAATATGGAGGATTTAAAATGGGAATAATAAAAAAAGTGGTTATTATTACAATTGCTACTACATTGTTTACCACACCACTTACAGGATGTTCTAAGGGTAAAGAGTCTTTAGAAAAGCTTGAGCCAACAAATTCAAAAAGCCAAAATCAGCAAGAGGGAACTAAGGATAGCGATAGCAAAACTAGTTCCAAAAAGGAAGAAACAACGCTTCCAGGAGAAGATATTTCTGCTGTTATTGGTGAATCAGTTGTCTATAAAGATGAAATCAGCATAAGGCTTGATAAGGTACATAGGGTTGGAGCTGAAAAAGATGGCGATAAGGGTTATTATGCATTTGTTTTTACAATTGAAAATAACTCTCAAGAAAATTTAGGTATGACTGTAATTTCTAATTTTACATTGCATGAAAATGGCAAGGAATTAAAAGGTGCTTTCACAAGTAGCCGTGCTGTTACGGCAGCATTAAGGGAGATTAAAGATATTTCGCCATTTGCGGATTCAGTTATGGCTGGCACTACACTAACGGGGTATGCCTATGCGGAAGCACCCTTGGATTTTACTGAAATGAAAATTAGCATTTATCCAGAGAAAGGTGTAACGGGAGATACAATAACATTCACGTTTACTAGCGAGGATATTTCCCCTCTTTAATGTGTAAAATAATAATTTATAGCTACAAGGCATAATACCTGTCTTGTAGCTTTTGCTTTTCATACTAAAGTAATGTTATTCTAGTTTTATCAAATATATATAAATTAGGCGTTATCATATATTCCCACCCCATTAACCTTTCAAAAACAATGCCATTCTATGTTAAACTACCTTGCAAAAAAGTATAATTAATGTTATTATTGAAGTAGTTTTATTTTATTAAGTATAATTCTATTAGAAAAGGAGATTCCAAATGAAATATGGATATTTTGACTTGGAAAATAAGCAATATATTATAACAAAGCCTGATACTCCAGCACCATGGACAAATTATTTAGGTTCACCTGAGTATGGGGCGATTATATCAAATAATGCAGCAGGCTATAGCTTTGTTAAAAGTGGAGCTAACGGAAGAATTACTCGTTATAGATTTAACTCAAATATGGCCCTACCTGGCAGATATATTTATATAAGGGATAATGATTTAAATGATTATTGGTCAGCATCATGGCAGCCAGTTGGTAAGCCTTTAGATAAATATAAAAGTGAATGTATTCATGGCACAGCCTATACATTGATAAGGGCTGAATATGAAAAGATAGTTTCTGAAGTGACTTATTATGTACCGCTTGATAAAACTCATGAGGTTTGGTGTTCAAGGATTACAAATAACGATACTAAGCCAAGAAACCTTTCTACATTTGGATTTATCGAATTTACAAATGAGGATAATTATGAACAAGACCAAGTGAATTTACAATATTCTCTATTCGTTTCAAGGACAAGCTTTGAGGGTAATAAAATTATTCAGCATATTAATGAAAATAGCAAAAAAGACGAAAATGGTTCAAATAATATGGAACGCTTCTTTGGTATGGTTGGAGCTGATATTACTGCCTATAATGGAAGTTTAGATGATTTTATCGGCGAATATAGAACCTATGCAAACCCGATAGCTGTTGAAAGGGGTAGATGCGATAATAAGGTGAATTTCAATCTAAATTCATGTGGTGCATTGCAATCAGATATTATACTTGAACCTGGACAAACAGTTGAACTTATTTATGTTTTAGGACAGAAAAATGCAGTAGCGGCAGATGCTATCCTTAATGAGTATAAGGTTGTGGGCAAGGTCGATGAGGAAATCGCAGAATTAAAAAACTACTGGCATTCAAAGTTGGATAGATTTAAGGTTAATACCCCAAGTGATGAGTTTAATAATATGATTAATGTGTGGAATGCTTATCAGTGCTTTATAACATTTATTTGGTCTAGGGCTGCATCATTAGTTTATTGTGGACTTCGTAATGGATATGGATATAGAGATACTGTTCAGGATATACAGGGGATTATTCATCTTGATCCAGAGCTTGCGGCTGATAAGATTAGATTTATGCTTTCAGCACAAGTTAATAATGGCGGAGGGTTACCTCTTGTTAAGTTTAATCATAATGCAGGGTTTGAGGATACACCTGATGACCCATCGTATGTCAAGGAAACAGGACATCCATCATATCGTGCAGATGATGCATTGTGGTTATTCCCAACAATAGTTAAATATATCGGAGAAAGTGGAAATAAATCATTCTTAGATGAAGTTATAGTTTATGCAAATGGTGGAGAAGATACGGTTTATGAGCATTTGAAAAAAGCTGTTCAGTTCTCAATGGAGCGTATGGGTGATAATAATATGCCGGCAGGACTTCATGCAGATTGGAATGATTGTCTGAGGTTGGGTAAAAAAGGTGAGAGTACCTTTGTCGCATTTCAACTTTATTATGCAATGTGCGTGTTGAAAGATATGGCTGTTGATAGAAAAGATATGGAGTATATCGATTATATAAGTGTGAACCAGAAAAATCTTGGTGATGCTTTAGAAAAATGTTGGGATGAGGATAGATTTATTCGTGGTATCCGTGAAGATGGCGTTATTGTTGGAGCTAAAAAGGACCCAGAGGCATCAATGTGGCTCAATCCCCAAAGCTGGTCTGTTATTTCAGGCTTTGCAACGGGGGAAAAGGGTAAGGTAGCTATGGATACAGCGAATAAGATATTGAACACACCATATGGTTTGAAGCTGCTTGACCCACCATATATGGAGCATTATTTTGAAGGTGCATTAATGCATATATTCAATCCTGATACAAAGGAGAATGGTGGAATATTCTCTCAATCACAGGGTTGGGTGATACTTGCTGAGAGTTTGCTTGGTAATGGTGATAGAGCTTTTGAATACTTTATGGAAACTTCCCCTGCATCCATGAATGACAAGGCTGAAATAAGGGTAATTGAACCATATGTACATGGGCAATTTACTGAAAGTAAGGCATCCCCTCATGAAGGCAGATCCCATGTTCATTGGCTCACAGGTACAGCTTCAACTGTAATGGTTGGTTGTGTTGAGGGTATTTGTGGTATGCGTCCGAATGCGGATGGGCTTGTAATTTCACCTTCAATTCCATCAGAATGGGACGGCTTTACAATTGAAAAGGATTTCAGAGGAAAGAAACTCTTTATTGAGATAAAAAATCCTAACCATGTTCAAAGTGGTGTTAAAGAGATGATGCTTAATGGTGAAAAGTTAGCTGATAATTTTCTAGCAATGGATAAACTAGCTGATAATAATAAAATAGTTGTTATTTTAGGATAATAAAAAATCTGACGGCATAAATGTCGTCAGATTTTAATTTTATAATTAGAAATTAATTTATGTAATGGATTAATGTTTTAAATTGATAGGGATACTATTCATTATTAAAACATTACATAAAATTTATTATCAATTTCGAATAGGAAAAGGATATCATCTGGTATTATTGCTGAATTCTCCTCGCTTTTAACTGTAAAGTTAAGGGTGATAGCATATGCCTTTGTGACTTTATCTGAAATCTTTGTACCATCAATTTTCTCAGAAACCAAATCCATTTTCTCAAGGAGGGTATCTATTCCAGAAGTTATATGTTCCGATGTAATTCCAGTAACTTCACATGATTTAATTTCAAAACTTCCCCCAATCATTACATTTATAGTTGAGTGGGCATTTTCAAGCATATATTTAGAATCAGCCTCCCCAGTTGAGCTATTAGCCTTAATATAATCAGAAAAGATGGGAATCATAGTTGAGTTGTATAGCTCTAAATCATTTTCTTGAACTGCATAGTAATAATTGGTGATAGCCTCAAGCTGACTCGCCTCAAGAAAACGCTTATCATATAGAATTGGTATTTTATAGTTTTTATTGTCATCAACCATTGTTGAGCCGTAGGGTAAATCTGTCATCTTTACATTTTCTCTAGAAGATTCCTCTTTTGAACAGCCAGTAAAAAATATTGCCAGCATAAATATTGTTAAAAAAATTGATATTGCTTTTTTCATGTTAAACTACCTTTCATGCGTGAAATTAGTAGAAAGTATCAATAAACATTCTCCATTAAATAATATCATAGAAAGATGGTCAAGTCAATTATAATAATTATAATTTGTGCATTTCCACTAAATTAATTGTACAATATTCCAGTAATTATTCTGAGCCTTGCTTGTTTAAAAGAATTAATGTATAATGATATAATAAAGAATTTTTTGCGACTTTTTGCGTATAACATACATATAAAATAAATCTACGCAAGGGTTAATTTTATTATTGAGGTAATGATATGCCGCGTTTTTTTGTGGATGAAGTTTTAGGTAAAGAAGTAATAATGACTGGCGATGATGCAAGGCATATTGGACGTTCGTTGAGAATGAAAATTGGTGATGAGATTATCATTTGTGCGAGGGGTATGGATTATTCATGTGAGATTATAAATATTTCTAGCGATATGGTAATTTTAAAAGCAGGAGATCCTCAAATATGCTTGGCTGAACCGAATATTTCCCTAACCTTATATCAGGCGATACCAAAGAATGATAAGATGGAAAGTATTATACAGAAATCTGTTGAACTGGGTGTGTCAAGAATTGTTCCTGTTTTGACGAATAGATGTGTTTCAAGACCTAGTGAAAAGGATTTTGCTAAAAAGCTTGTGAGGTATAATAAAATTTCACTTGAGGCATCAAAGCAGTCTGGGAGGGGGATAATCCCCGAAGTTACGCCGTTTGTAAAGCTTGAGGAAGCGTTGAAAGAGATGGCAAAGGTTGACTGTCCGTTGGTGCTTTATGAAAAGGGTGGTATAAGATTTACTGAAACCAATGTTGAAAAAGTTGAAAGTATGGCGATACTTGTTGGAAGTGAGGGTGGTTTTGAGGAGTCTGAAATCACGCTTGCAAAGAGTTATGGAGTACAGCCACTTTGGCTGGGGCATAGGATTTTAAGATGTGAAACAGCACCACTAGCTGCGATTTCAATAGCAATGTTATTAACAAAAAATTTATAAATTATTATTGAAATATGGGAGAATATATGATATAATATATACAAGCTTTATTATTTAATTTTGATTATATTTATTAAAAAGGATATTATATTTTTAAGTCATTAATAAGTGCTGAGGACAAGCTAAACGGCTGCAGTCATACCCGCAATGGTGGCTGTAAGCTAATAAAATATATTTGCGGAGAATTGGAGTATGCTATGAAGATGAAAACGGTTATAGGCATTGCAGCAGCTGTTGGTGCAGTTACGGCTTTGGCAGTTACAATTATATTGAAAAAGCGTAGGGAATTGGGGATTTATTGCGACCCAGACGATTTTGATATCTATGAGGACGATTTTTGTGGATGTTGTTGTGATGATGACGCAGATTTAGATATAGAAATTCCATCAGAAGAAATTGATGATGCAGATATGGATTTGGCATCATTTGAAGATATTGATGGCGTAGTTGATGATTTTGAGAAGGATCCTGATTCAAATGAGGATTAGTTAAAATAAGTTTAGAATGTATTAAGGGTATATTTTTATATACCCTTATAAAACATGGTTTCTTAAAAAATAAAACTTTTTTTTAAAAAAGGCTTGACAAATAAAAAATATTGTTGTATAATGATAAAGCTGTTTGATGACGCAAACAGAGTGGAGGATATTTTGCTAATCTTCTATGTGTGTGATTTTAAAGGGAATTTATCACACACAATCGTCAACAACGAGGCGTAGCTCAGTTTGGTAGAGTGCTTGGTTTGGGACCAAGATGCCGCAGGTTCAAGTCCTGTCGCCTCGACCATGTTTTATAAATTGTTTTTATTTCAAAAGAATAAATAAAAACTTATAAAACTACAAAAAAAGCTTGACAAAATAAATTGTATATGTTATACTTTATAACGTTACAATGCTGGTGTAGCTCAGTTGGTAGAGCAGCTGACTTGTAATCAGCAGGCCGGGGGTTCAAATCCGTCCACCAGCTCCAAATTGTGAGGAGAGGTTTCCTCCCTCACGATTTTTTTCTAAGCTTAATATAAGGGAGTGTTCCCGAGTGGCCAAAGGGGGCAGACTGTAAATCTGCTGCAATTCGCTTCGATGGTTCAAATCCGTCCACTCCCACCATACGATGTTTAGATGAGCGTTCTCTGCGGCTGTGGGGAACGTTTCTTTTGTTGGTGAGAAGGACCGTTCCTTTTAGGGGCGGTCATTTTTTATGATTATGAAGGGGTATTTATGATTAGAAAAGATTTAAGAAATATTGCGATTATTGCCCATGTTGACCATGGAAAGACTACTTTAGTTGATGAAATGTTGAAACAGGGTGGAGCGTTCAGAGAAAACCAAGTTATTGCCGATAGAATTATGGATAGCGATGATATTGAGAGGGAGCGTGGTATTACAATTCTTGCGAAGAATACATCTGTCTGCTATAAGGATATAAAAATTAACCTTATTGACACTCCTGGGCACGCTGATTTTAGCGGTGAGGTTGAGCGAGTGTTGAACATGGTAGATGGTGTTCTGTTGCTTGTTGATGCTGCGGAAGGCCCTATGCCACAGACAAGGTTTGTTCTTTCAAAAGCACTTGAGATGGGGCAAAAAATTATAATTATTGTTAATAAAATAGATCGTCCTGATGCAAGGCTTGACCAAATTGGCAATGAAGTTTTAGAACTTTTGCTTGACCTCGATGCAAATGAGGAACAACTTGAAAGTCCATTGCTTTTTTGTTCTGGAAGGAGTGGAACTGCATCCTTGAGCCAGTATGAAACTGGGAAGGATTTAATTCCCCTTTTTGAAACTATAATAAACTATATAGAGCCACCAAAAGGAGAAGAGGATTTACCATTACAAATGCTTGTTTCATCCATAGATTATAATGAATATGTTGGAAGAATTGGAATAGGAAGGATTGAAAGAGGCTCCATTAAAGTTAACCAGAATATTATGGTTGGCGATTATCATGATACTAAGAAACCATACTCGGCAAAGATTGCATCGCTTTTTCAGATTGAGGGGCTTAATCGTACTCCAGTACAGGAAGCTAAGGTTGGCGATATTGTGTGGGTTAGTGGTATAGAAAATATTACTATAGGTGATACAATTTGTGATAATGCAAACTTTGAACCTATGCCATTTACAAAAATAAGTGAGCCAACCGTTGAGATGACTTTCTCCGTTAATGACAGCCCTTTTGCTGGCAAGGAGGGTAAATATGTTACTTCAAGACAACTTAGGGACAGGCTTTATAAGGAAGTACTAAAAGATGTTTCAATTAGAGTTTCAGACACAGAAACGACGGATTCATTTTTGGTCGCAGGCAGGGGTGAAATGCATTTATCGATACTTATTGAGAATATGCGACGTGAGGGTTATGAATTATCCGTTTCAACGCCCAGAGTCTTAATTAAAGAGATTGATGGCAAGAAGTGTGAGCCTATCGAACAGCTTATTGTGGATGTTCCTGAGGAAAGCGTCGGTGCTGTTATGGAAAAGATGGGTACAAGAAAAGCTGAATTGCAATCAATGAATCCACAAGGTTCTCGTATGCGTCTTGAATTTCTAGTGCCTTCAAGAGGTCTTTTTGGGTATAAGAGTGAGTTTCTGACGGATACTAAAGGTGAGGGAATTATGAGTAGTGTATTCATTGATTATCAACCATATAAGGGAGATATTTCAAGGAGGAATACGGGTTCACTTATATCCTATGAGCCAGGCACAGCGATTGCGTATGGCTTATATAATGCACAGGAGAGGGGTAGCCTCTTCATCGAACCAGGCACACCAGTTTATGAGGGAATGGTTGTTGGTGCATCCCCCAAAGCAGAGGATTTGGTTGTAAATGTTTGCAAGAAGAAGCATCTTACGAATATGAGGGCAAGTGGGAGTGATGATGCGTTGAGGCTGGTTCCGCCTAGAAAGTTGAGTTTAGAGGAGAGTTTGGAATTCTTAGCGGATGATGAATTGCTGGAGATTACTCCAGATTCTATTCGTATTAGAAAGAGGATATTAAGTAATACGATGAGGGCAAAATCAAGGAAATAATAATAGTTTTATAACGGGCATTCTATTAGTGGAATGCCTTTGTTATTATGTTTAGTAATCGCAAGGCTCCTATGCTCAGTCGCCACAAGGCTCCTATGCTCAGTCGGGCTCCTATGCTCAGTCGCCGCAAGGCTCTGTGTTGATTTAGTCTAACGCTCGGAGTTATAATTTGTTTGTTACACTTAGTAAATACCTATGTTCATTTCTTTGCTCGCACAAAGAAACGAACCAAAGAAATG
>JAAYSW010000028.1 GCA_012523875.1 Clostridiales bacterium | reverse complement strand
GACAAAAAACAGCCTTACAAGCAATGCACTAAAAATAAATCCTGTTAAATCCCCAGATAATGAACATAATAAAGTATGGCGAGTTTTTTTGATTTTAGTTACGCTATAATATACTGCAATGGTATAAAATGTTGTTTCAGTTGAGCCGAGCATAACACTTGCTACACGACCAGCCAAGCTATCAGGACCACAATCGCTTAATATTGATTCAAATACAGCTAAAGCACCACTACCTGATATAGGACGGATTAATGCTAATGCGACACATTCAGCAGGGAAACCAAGCCTATTAATCACTGGAGTAACTGCTGTGGTTATTAATTCCAACCCACCCGATGCCTTAAACATCCCTATTGCCGTCATAAGTGCAATTAGCGTTGGCAATATCTCAACGCCTACCTTTAGGTTTTGCTTTGCTCCCGCAATAAATTCACTAAAAACATCAACACGTTTAAATAATCCTATAATAAGTATTAATCCTATAAAAATGGGTAGTATATATGATGATAAATTCATTTTTTTCTCCTTATAGAATTTATTATTTTGGCGAGTATAATTGCTACAGTTAAAGATATCAGTGAATTTAGCAAAATCACAGGCAATACATCAAGGGGATAGGGAGAGCCATGCTTTAGCCTAAGCATAGCGACGGTGGTCGGAATTAATGTTATTGACGCAGTGTTTAAGACAGCAAAAACCACCATATTGTCAGAAGCAATGCCTGATAATTTTTCTTCTTTTTCAAGCTCCTTCATAGCTTCTAGACCAAAGGGAGTAGCTGCATTACCTAGCCCAAGTATATTTGCTATAACATTCATAGATATAGCCTTATATGCCTTGCCGTTAAAATCAAGGTCTTTAAATAGAAGCTTTGCTATTGGTTTAAAAAATACAGATAACATTTTTGTTATTCCAGCTTTTTCAGCAATCTTTAATATTCCGCCCCAAACACACATCCCGCCAAGCATATACAGTGATAGCTCAATCGCATTTACACCTTCTTGTAATACAGCATTGGATACTCCATCAATATTTCCAGATGCAATTCCAAAAAAGACAGCTGCAATAATCATAAATCCGAACACAAACTTCATCATTTTTTCTACACTCTCCGTTACAAATATTCACTTTAAAGCAGTATCAATTTAAACTGACATGGTAAAAATGCTTATAAAATTGGTTAAACTATATGAAAAATGCACAAAAAAACATAATTCTATTGCATAAATGGTAAAATATTAAAAAATTTTAAAAAATCCTTAAAAACGCTTGACAAATCAGGTCGAAAAGATGTATACTTGATGTAGTAAATGGAAACTTTGTACGATAAACTCAATATAAATAAGAATTAGGAGGAGTTTTAAATGAAATCAACAGGAATCGTAAGAAAAATCGACGAACTAGGTAGAATCGTTCTTCCAATCGAGTTAAGACGAACACTTGATATTGCTGAGAAAGATGCCCTAGAAATTTATGTGGACCAAGATTCAATCATACTTAAAAAGTATAAATCTTCATGTGTATTCTGTGGAAGTAACGAAGATTTAGGCGACTTCAAAACTAAGTGTATTTGTGCAGTTTGCATGAGTGAACTAAAAGACTAGTTTCAAACTATTGTACGTTGAGTTTTATTTCTTTAGAACTTATCTTTTATAGATAAGTTCTTTTTCTTGCACCAATATGTAAAGTTATTACTTATAAGTAGAATTTTTGGTTATTATATACAAAGCAAAATTGCCCTATCCATGTTGGACTAGAGCAATTTTTTATGTATTTTAAACTATATCATAAATAATAATTCTAAATATGTTGGAAATGGCCATAATGATTCGGGCATAATAGTTTCTAGTTCGTCTGCTAATACCCTCAGTGTTTGCATACTGGGCAATATTTCTGTTTTGCAGAACTTAGATAGCTCCTGTGCTACATTATAATTTTTTGAATCAATTATTTTTTGATTAAGTGTATCTATAGCTTCACTTAGCCCATCAGTAAGGTTGCTAAGCCTCTTTACAAGCTTTTCCTCTGCACCACCTTCAAGACCAATAGCTTTCTTAGAAATTATAGTGTCACATAGTTCTTTAGTGTATTTAATAGCTGAAGGTAAAATTTGCTTATTAGACATATCAAGCATAACTAATGCCTCAATATTTATAACCTTGCTGTAATTATCAAGTAAAATTTCAGTCCTTGATGCAATCTCTGCTCTTGTATATACTTTAAAGTTTTCAAATATCTTCACATAATCATCTAGTAAATAATGCGGTAAGGCATCTGCTGTTGTAACAAGATTTGGTAAGCCACGCCTTTCAGCTTCTATAACCCATTCTTCAGAATAGCCATTACCATTAAAGATGATTTGCTTATGTTCACTTATTGTTTTTGCCATAAGTTTGTGCAATGCTGAGTCAAAATCATCAGCCTTTTCAAGTTCATCTGCAAAATCACTAAGAACCTGTGCAACTATGGTATTAATTATAGTATTAACGCAGGAAATTGAATCGGAAGAACCGAGCATCCTAAACTCAAATTTATTTCCAGTGAATGCAAAAGGGGAGGTCCTGTTTCTATCAGTGGCATCCTTGGGGAAGTTTGGAAGAGCATCTACACCGATAACAAATTCTTCATTTGTGGGTGCTAAATAGGTTTTCCCCTTTTCTAGTGCATAAAGAACATCCTCCAGATTACTGCCTATAAACATTGAAACAATTGCAGGTGGAGCTTCATTAGCCCCTAAACGATGGTCATTACCAGCACTTGCAGCCGATAATCTAAGCAATGGCGAATACATATGGACAGCTTTTATAATCGCACAAAGGAAAAGAAGAAATTGCAAGTTTTCCTGTGGTGTATCCCCTGGGTCAAGAAGATTTTGTCCATCATTTGCAGATAATGACCAGTTATTATGCTTACCTGAGCCATTTACACCAGCAAAGGGCTTTTCATGCAATAAGCACACCAAATCATGTTTTAACGCAATCTTTTTCATCAATTCCATTGTAAGTTGATTATGGTCAGCGGCTATATTTGCAGTAGTGAATAGGGGGGCAAGTTCATGCTGTGCTGGAGCAGCTTCATTATGTTCCGTTTTAGCAAATATCCCAAGCTTCCAAAGTTCCATATCCAAGTCTTTCATGAAATCAGAAACTCTCTTTTTAATATTACCAAAGTAGTGGTCTTCAAGTTCTTGACCTTTAGGAGGTTTTGCCCCAAAAAGAGTTCTGCCTGCTAGCAATAAATCCTTGCGTTGTTCAAATAATTTCTTATCAATTAAGAAATATTCTTGTTCAGCTCCGACTGTAGTTATCACCCTTGTTGCTTTATTATTTCCAAATAATCTTAAAATCCTTAATGATTGTTGGTTAATAACTTCCATGGAGCGAAGAAGGGGAGTCTTTTTATCAAGCACTTCCCCAGTGTACGAGCAGAAAGCAGTAGGAATATAAAGTGAATTATCCTTTATAAAGGCATTGGATGTAGGGTCCCAAGCGGTATAGCCCCTTGCCTCAAATGTGGCTCTCAATCCCCCCGATGGAAAGGATGAAGCATCAGGCTCACCCTTTACAAGCTCTTTTCCTGAAAATTCAAGAATCACCTTTCCATTATCAGTAGGTGATAGAAATGAGTCGTGTTTTTCTGCAGTAATCCCCGTCATAGGTTGGAACCAATGGGTATAGTGAGTGGCACCTTTCTCTACAGCCCAATCCTTCATAGCATTCGCAACTATATCCGCAACAGTACTATCTAGGGCAGTGCCTAAATTTTTAGTATTCATAACAGCATTAAAAACATTTCTAGGTAGCCTAGCTCTCATCACAGTTTCATTAAAAACATTACAACCAAAATAATCAGCGATATTTTGTTTTTTCATTGTTTCGGACATAAAAATCCTCCTCAAAATAAAAGGGGTTTCAAATATAAAGCAAATGGGGGCACTTTATACTGAAACGCCATTGTTTCTGTTATTTAGATTATTATATACTATTATATTATAGTAAATTTATAAATTTGTCAATAGAATCTTAATATTTTAGAAGTGTTGACTAATCAAGCTAATAAACTGAGCCTCTTTTAGACATTAATGACTATGTTATAATAGAAGAAAATCTGAGCTTTCTTATTGAATCTTGGTAATTTAAACAAGAATCAAATATATCTAAAACAAGTATTGACAAGATTCATTTTAATGTGGTATAGTTATATTAGAAATACAATTGTTTTCGTGTGGTGGACTGTATTTAATTATTTTAAGACGGAGTGTTGTTTCGATGAATGAAAATTCACAACTTGTTCTTGTTGATTCTAAAGTACTTCCTGAGGTTATTGCCAAGGTTATTGAAGTAAAGAAACTACTTGCCAACAAGGAAGAAAAAAGCTCTGTTGCTGCGTGTAAAAGGGTTGGCATTTCTAGGAGTGCATTTTATAAGTATAGGGATTCGATATTTTCCTATGATAAGGAGCTAACGAACAAAATTATTACTATTTATGCAGAGCTTAAAGATGAACCCGGAGTATTATCGAGCGTTTTGGTGCTACTTCATCAACTTAACGCAAATATTTTAACGGTTAATCAGACAATCCCAATTGATGGGGTTGCAGCAATTACTATTTCTTTGCGGTTAAACGGCTCAATGGACGAGATTTATATAATTAAATCAGGTGTTTCAGGACTTGTAGGCGTTGTTGATGTTAAAATTTTATCAAGTGAATGAAGGAGAAATTTATAAATGACAAAGGTTGCGGTATTAGGTTATGGAGTTGTAGGTTCCGGTGTTGTAGAATTATTCTATAAGAACAAGCAACATATTGAAAAGAAAGCCGGACAGGAAATTGATATTAAGTATATACTTGATATTAGAGATTTTCCTGATAGCCCTTATAAAGATAAATTTGTTAAGGATTCGAATGTTATAATTAATGATGATGAAATAAAAGTTGTCGCTGAATGTATGGGTGGGATTGAACCAGCATATAGTTTTGTTAAGGCATGCCTTGAAAAAGGAAAGAGCGTTACAACATCAAATAAGGAGCTTGTCGCAGAAAAGGGTGCGGAGCTTCTAGATATTGCAAAAAAGATGGATTGCAATTTCTTCTTTGAGGCAAGTGTTGGTGGGGCTATTCCTATAATTCGCCCACTTCATAGATGCCTTGCTGCAAATGAGATTATCGAGATTTCAGGGATACTAAATGGTACAACTAATTTCATTCTTACTAAGATGATTGATGAGAAGATGAGTTTTGAAGATGCTTTAAACCTTGCACAGGAATTGGGATATGCAGAAAAAGACCCAACAGATGATGTTGAAGGTAATGATGCTTGCAGGAAAATTTGTATTTTAGCATCATTGGCATTTGGAAAGCATGTTTATCCCAAAAATGTTTATACAAAGGGTATAAGAGGAATTACCCTACAAGATGTTGAATTTGCTAAGGCTTGGGGTAGCTCAATCAAGCTAATTGGAAGCGTTAAAATGCTTGAGAATGAAAAAATCCATATCTCAGTTGAACCAAAGCTTGTCCCATATGATAATCTAATCTCAAGGGTTGATGATGTTTTTAATGCAGTTATGGTGGTTGGCGATGCAATAGATAAGACTATGTTTTATGGTAGGGGTGCTGGCAAATTACCAACGGCGAGTGCTGTTATATCTGATCTTATAGAGCTGGTTAAACACGATAGAATGGTGTTTTCACAGTATTGGGAGGATAGTTCCGATACTAGTAATATTGAAGAGTATTGCAAAGCACAATCAAGAATGTATTTCCGTGTGGATAAAATGAATTCAGATTTATTCGGTGATGTTGAATATATTTCTGCTAATGAAACTGAGGAAATTGCGTTTATCACACATATTATGAATATTAAAGATGCAATTAAACTAAAGATAAAGATAGAGGAAAATGGAATAAAAGTTAAATCTATGATTTCTGTTCTGGATATTGATTAGAGGGAGTAATTTTAGTGATAAAGATACAAATTCCTGCTACTAGTGCAAATTTGGGGGCAGGTTTTGATGCTCTTGGATTGGCATTGAATTACTATAATTATGTGCAAATGGAAGAATATGACGGAGTAGATATATCTTCTCTTGATGGCGTGAAAGTGCCTTGTGATGAAAATAATTTAATATATAAATCTGCCAAATCACTTTATAAAGTATGCGGAAAAAAATTTGCAGGACTTAAAATAATACAGGAAAACAACATACCTATGACAAGGGGCTTAGGAAGTAGCTCGGCTTGTATTATTGCTGGACTCGCTGGTGCAAATACTCTTATGGGGAATCCGCTCACTCTTGATGATTTAGTTAATTTATCGGCACAGATTGAAGGGCATCCTGATAATACTGCACCTGCCTTATTGGGTGGGATTGTTACTGCTGTTTTTGATGGGAAGCGTGTTCATTGGGTAAAGCAGGAGGTATTCACTACTTTAAAATTTGTTATTGCAATACCTGATTTTGAGCTATGCACAGAACACGCAAGAGATTGCTTGCCAAGAGAGATTTCCCACAAGGATGCTGTATATAATCTATCACGTGCAGCTCTTTTTTCTGCTTCGTTACTGACTGGAAAATATGAAAATCTAAGAACGGCAGTTGGCGATAGACTTCACCAACCCTATCGAATGGAGCTTATACCCCATGCACAATTTCTTTTTGATTTGTCGTATAGCTTAGGTGCTTATGCAGTTTATATAAGTGGGGCAGGACCATCAATAATGTCAATTGTAGATGCTGAAAATGAGTTTTTTCTAGGTAAATTAAGATTTGCATTGGACAAGCATGGGCTTGATAATTGGAAGGTTAAGATGCTTGAAATTGATAATAAAGGTACAATATTAGTATAATTGAGAATATATCTGTATAAAAGCAGTATTAACAACCAGAGGTATCAGTGTAGAACTGATACCTCTTTTGTATTTAGCTAATGTCAGACTTCAAGTCTGACATTTTTATCTTTATACGCAGTGATTGAGTGGACCACTGCCCTTGCCAAGATTAAGTTGTGCATTTAAAGCTTTTGTAATATATGATTTTGCTAAGCTTATACTATCGTGGAGGTTCTTCCCTTCTGCTAGGTTACAAGCGATAGCAGAAGAAAGGGTACAACCAGTTCCATGCGTATTTGTGTTATTAATTCTCTTTGCTTTAAACCAAAAAGCCCTGCCGTCCTCATAAAGTAAATCATCAGCACAGTCCTCAAGATGTCCACCCTTGATAAGAACGCTACATTTCATTTGCGAGGAGATTTTTATTGCTGATTTTATCATATCGTCAGGTGTTTTTATCTCTATGCCACTCAAACATTCAGCCTCAGGAATGTTTGGAGTTATAACTTTTGCGAGTGGTATAAGATTTTCAACGAGTGCAGTAATAGCATCATCACTTAGCAATTTACTACCACTTGTTGCCACCATAACAGGATCCACAACAATGTTTTTTGCATTATATTTAGATAATCTTTCAGCAATAATTTTTATTATATCCGAACTTGAAACCATTCCTATCTTTATAGAATCAGGAATAATATCAGTAAAAATACAATCAAGTTGTTGTGCAATAAATTCGGACGGAACTTCGTGAATACCATAAACCCCAGTGGTATTCTGTGCTGTTAAGGCTGTTATTGCACTCATTGCATATAATCTATGAGCAGTTATTGTTTTGATATCAGCTTGTATTCCAGCACCACCGCTACAATCCGAGCCAGCGATTGTTAATACCTTTTTCATTTAAT
>JAAYSW010000205.1 GCA_012523875.1 Clostridiales bacterium | reverse complement strand
GAGGAGCATATCGAAAGTGGCGAGCCAATTTCATTTTATAAACAGGGTGAATTCACAGATTTATGTGCAGGTCCCCATCTAATGACAACAGGTACTGTTAAAGCGTTCAAGCTTTTATCAAGCACAGGTGCTTATTGGAGGGGGAGCGAAAAAAATAAGATGCTCACTAGGATTTATGGTACTGCTTACCCAAAGGCATCTGAACTTGAAAAGCATATAAAAAGACTTGAGGAGGCGAAAGCACGAGACCATAACAAGCTTGGACGAGATCTTGAATTGTTTACAACGGTTGATGTAATCGGACAGGGCTTGCCTGTATTACTTCCAAAGGGTGCTAAAATTATACAAATTCTACAACGCTTTGTTGAGGACGAGGAGGAGAAAAGAGGTTACTTATTAACAAAAACTCCTTTGATGGCAAAGAGTGACTTATATAAAATTTCAGGGCATTGGGATCACTATAAAGATGGTATGTTCGTGATGGGTGATGAGGAAAAGGATGATGAAGTTTTTGCTTTGCGTCCTATGACTTGTCCGTTCCAGTATCAAGTATTCCTTAATAGACAGCGTTCATATAGGGACTTACCAATGCGTTTAGCTGAAACATCAACACTTTTCAGGAATGAAGAAAGTGGTGAAATGCATGGGTTAATTAGGGTTAGGCAGTTCACAATTTCAGAAGGCCATATCATTTGCACACCAGAACAATTAGAGAATGAGTTTAGGGATTGTGTAGAATTGGCGAACTATATGCTTGAAACCTTAGGGCTTCTGGAGGATGTTAGCTATCGTTTCTCTAAATGGGATCCAAATGATAGGGGGAAATATATTGGAACTGTTGAACAGTGGAATGAGGCGGAAGGCATGATGGAGAGAATCCTTGGACATTTAGGATTAGATTACTCCGTTGGTGTTGGCGAGGCTGCATTTTATGGTCCTAAGCTTGATATTCAGATTAAGAATGTGCATGGAAAAGAAGACACACTTATTACCATACAGATTGACCAAATGTTAGCTGAAATGTTTGGTATGGAATATGTAGCAGCCGACGGAACAAAGAAAACGCCCTATATTATTCATAGGACATCGCTTGGTTGTTATGAGAGAACGCTTGCATTGCTTATTGAGAAGTATGCAGCGGCATTTCCACTATGGCTTGCTCCAGAACAAGTTAGGTTAATTCCTATTGCCGATAGGCATTTAGAATATACAAATGGTATTGCTGATAAATTAAAAGCAATGAATATACGTTGTTCAGTCGATGAGAGGGCTGAAAAGGTAGGATATAAGATTAGACAGGCACAACTTGAGAAGATACCATGTATGATTATTTTAGGAGATAATGAAATGCAGGATGGAACTATTGCTCTACGTTCACGTAGGGATGGTGATTTAGGCACAATGACGTTTGGAGAACTCGCTGAAAGATTGGCAGAGGAAATTGCAAGCAGAAAGATTTAATATTAATTTTAAATTATATCATCAAAACTCAGAGCAATTTTGCTTTGGGTTTCGTTGAATAAAATGGTTGGAGGTTACTGTAATTTAAAATAAAACCTTCTTTAACCTATAATGTAAAAGCCTACTGCTGATATTGCATAAATTGAAATTAGCTTTAAGCCTTCTATCCAATTAGTTTTACCTGATGAAACAATTTGGTTGGCGATAAGAACACTTACTCCAAAAATAAATAACTCGATTGGCTTGAAGATTATACTCATTGGCATAAAAATCATGCTCATAATGACCAGCAGAGGAATAACAAATAATGCAATCTGCAGGCTTGAGCCAACAGCAATTTCTATTGCTATATCCATCTTATTTTTCATTGCCATAATAATCGCCGTGCTATGTTCTGCGGCATTTCCCACTATTGGTATAACAATTAGCCCTATAAACATCTTTGGAACGCCAATTGCCTCTGTCATTGGTTCAATGTTTGATACCAAAATTTCAGAGATAGTAGCAATAAATACTGTTGATACTGCTAAAATTATAATGCTAACTGATAAACTCCATTTTGAATCTATATCTTCTGCGTGTTCGACCCCATAGAGATCCTTTTGTGTTTTAAATGAATAAATTAAACCGATAACATAAACAATTAAGAGAATAGCACTGACAATTAAGCTGAAGCTTTGATATTTTAATGTGAATGTTTCTTCAGAAATTGAGTTAGTATATGTGAATACAGCTGGTACGGATAAACCAACAACTGCAAATAAAAGCATGGTTGATGTAAAGTTTCCCTGTTGAGCATCAAATTTCAGCTCCTTGTGTTTTAGCCCACCAGCGAATATACTGCATCCCAAAACCAGTAAGATATTACCTAAAACTGAACCAGCAAGTGATGCCTTAACAATATCAAATATTCCAGCCTTTAATGCAAAAATACAAATTATCAATTCTGTTGCGTTGCCAAATGTAGCATTAAGGAAGCCACCTAATTTAGGACCAGTTATCGCTGCTATTTCCTCAGTTGCTATCCCAAGATATCCAGCAAGAGGAACTATGGCAAGACAAGTCATGAAAAATATTAATGAAGAATTCCAGTTTAAAATAGTACCAATAATTGAAAGTGGAATGAAAATTAATAGATATCGCAAATACTTCATTATTACAACTCCTTATAAAACTAAT
>JAAYSW010000027.1 GCA_012523875.1 Clostridiales bacterium | reverse complement strand
GTTTAGAATTTGTGAATAGCAAAGAGGAGTTTAATAATGAGTATCATTAAAAACAAAACAAATATTTTGAAATTAATGGCATTGGTTGTATGTATCGTAGTATCGATGGGTGTTTTTACATATAGCAAAAATCATACTTATCAGGCATCTGCAACGAAATCAGTTAATGAACTTGATAAACAGAAAAGCCAAAATAATTCAGCAATTAAGGAATTGGAAGAAACAATAGCATCTCTTGAAGGAAATAAAGAAGAACAAGAGGCGTATCAACAACAGCTTGCTGAAAAGATTAAATTGCAAAATGATAATATTGATATTCTTATGAGTCAAATTGAGGATATCAATATGCAAATTGAGGATAAGCAAATAGAGATTATTAATCTTGAGGAAGAGATAGGACTACAAGAAGTCAAGATTGCTGAAGGATTAGAGAAATTTAAGTTGCGTATTAGAGCGATGTATATATCAGGGAACGATAGCTTGGCATCAGCATTAGTAGGAGCAACAGATTTTTATGATATGCTAACTAAGGTTGAGTTGATGTCAAGGGTGGCAAAATATGATAATGAGCTCGTTGAAGCACTTGTAGCAGAGCTCAATGAATATAATCAGAATGTAGAAATATTAAATTCACAAAAAGCTGAACTTGAAGTATCAATGGCAGAACTTACTGTAAAAAAAGATGAGGTTCAGGTTGCATTAGATGCACTTAATGCAGATATGCAGAAAACTCAATCGGAGATTAATAGAATACAGTTGGAAAGGGAAATAGCATTAAGAAATAAAGAGGAAATAGAGGCTGAAAATGCAGCTATTGAAGCAGAACAAGCAGCTATATTGGCTGAAATAGCAAGGCAACAAGAGGCAGCTCGTAAAGCGGAAGAAGCAAGAAAGGCTGCTGAGGCTAATCAAAACAAACCTTCTTCATTGGGTAATACAGGCGGAAGTAAATACACAGGCGGTCCTCTAAAATGGCCTGTTCCTGGATTTTATGGAGTAAGTAGTGAATTCGGCTCACGTTGGGGAAAATGGCATGGAGGAATAGATATAGCAGGTGGTGGAATAAGTGGTGCCGCTATTGTTGCTGCTGAAAGTGGTTATGTAGGAACGGTATCCCAAACTTGCTCACATAATTACAGTAAAAGTTATAGCTGCGGTTGTGGTGGTGGATATGGAAATTATCTTACTATAAACCATGGAGGAGGACTTACAACATTATACGGACATGCTTCTTCGGTTATAGTTTCATCTGGTCAATATGTTGAAAGAGGACAGGTTATTGGTTATGTCGGTTCCACAGGATTTTCAACTGGCTTCCATCTGCATTTTGAAGTAATTGAAAATGGTTCCCGAAATAATCCAAGGAACTATCTTTACTAATGATTATACATATGTTTTGAGTTAACTAATATCATAATACGTTCATTTACAACATATATTATAGGGCAGCCAAAAAGGTTGCCCATATGCATTAATACAGAGAGAAAGTGTAGTTTCTTATTAATTAAGAATTAAGAATAAGAAAGAAAGTAGATAAAATATGAATAAAAAAATAAGTTTGGGCGTTACAATGAGTCTGCTTGCAATAACTGCAGCGATAACATTTATACTTACATCAAGGTTTTCATTGCAGACTTATAACGAAAAAGTAAAAGATGTCGTTGCAATGAAGGATAGGTATGAACGCCTTGATGAACTTGATACATGGGTTAGACAAAACTTTTATTTAGATATTGATGAAACACAACTAATGGACTCAATACTGAAAGGTTATGTTGAGGGATTGGATGATGATTATGCTAGATATTTAAATGCAGATGAATACAAGGATGCACTTGCTAATGAATCTGGTACCTTGGTCGGAATTGGTATCTCTGTTGAAAGAGATAAAAGTGGATACATCAAAATAGTTGAAATCATGGAAGAATCTCCTGCTAAAGAATCCGAACTCGATATTGATGATATAATAGTTTCAGTTAATGGAAACGATATATTGACTCTTGGCTATAGTGAATCAATAGATTTAATTAGGAAGGGTAAAGAAGGAACATCATTAAAACTTACTATTAGAAAAAATGGTGCAGATAAGGAATATGAGTTTGTAAGAAAATCAATTAACTTGGTTACAGCAAGTGGTAGAATGCTTGACAATAATATCGGTTATATTGAAATTACAAACTTTAACTCAACAACATCTATGCAATTTAAAGATGCATTAGACAAATTGCTTGATGATGGAGCAAAGGGAATTGTTTTTGATGTAAGAAATAATCCAGGTGGCTTGGTTGATATTACTTTACAATGCCTTGATATATTGCTTCCCTATGGGGATTATGCTTCAGCAACCTATGGCAATGGGGATACAAAAATAATCGATTATCCTAGGATGGATAAGAGTGATGATGATAGGAAATTAGATATCCCAGCAGTTGTTTTAGTTAATGGGAAGACTGCTAGTGCAGGGGAACTTTTTGCAGCAGTGCTAAGGGATTTTAGTAGCACGAAACTTGTTGGTGTGAAAACATTCGGTAAGGGAATTATGCAATCTACAACAGCTCTCGATGGTGGGGGTGCTATTACCGTTACTGTTGCAACATATCAAACCACAAAATCGGATTGTTACCATGGAATTGGTTTATCTCCTGATTACGAGATTGCATTACCCTCTGATACAGGTATAAATGTTCAACCAGGTGCATCTGAAGAGGATACTCAATTGCAGAAAGCACTTGAATTATTGTTAATAAAATAAATCCTTCTAAATAAGTCTTGAAAGCTTGCCAAATCTATCATACACCATCTTTTATGCTAAACAAATATTGTTAACCTTTTTGGATAATCCCTTGATTTATTTTTATATATAGTGTATAATTATTATATTATTTTTTGAAAAGTGAGATGCACTGATGTACTATTGCTGTGGGATTACCACCAAAGGCGTTATGCCGCATAATGAAGATGCTTTATTAATTAACAAAACTGTAATCAATGATGGAACGATTGAAACAACCCTATCTGCACCTTTTATGGCAGCTGTTTCTGATGGTGTTTCTAGTGAGCTATCAGGTGAGATTGCCTCTAAACTATGTATGAAGTTTTTGTGCAACCTTAAAGTTTCACATAAGATGAATCTGCAAAATAGCATTATGAAAATACATGAGCGACTTAAGAAATATGGGGCAACTAAGAATAATGCCTCAAATATGCAAGCAACCCTATGTGCTTTTGCAATAGATGATAAGAATAAAATACATACAGTTAATGTAGGGGATTCAAGGTTATACAGATATAAAAATTCATCTTTAGATCAGCTTTCTAAGGACCAATCATTAGTTCAAATGCTATTCGAAGAGGGAGCTATTACTGCTGAAGAAAGAAAAACACATGTACATAAGAATATTATATTTCCAGTAATGGGGAACAAAGATTCTAAGCCAAAGGTTGATATCAAATACTTGGATATGGAGATAGAACATGGTGATTTATTTATTCTTTGTACGGATGGATTGACCGATTATTTATCTAATTCAGAAATAGAAGAAATGCTCTCACTCCCATTAAATTTGAATAAAAGGTTATCTAAGCTTGTGCACACTGCACTCGCAAAGGGAAGCACGGATAATATAACAATAGTGGCTGTATGTAATATGAGTAAGTAAAATTGTCGACCATGCTAACTGTATAATTTAGTTGTTAGTGTGCTGCTGTTTAAAATATGTAAAATACTTTTAATAATTAACATTATAATATTGATTTAAAGTTTTAATTGTAGAAAGTTACCCTCCACGAATTAACGGGGAGGGTTTTTGTTAATTTGTAAAGTTGGTTACATACTACATTTAATAAATAAAAGAATGATAATTACTCGACAAGATTAAATTTAAGGTGTATAATCATGTTATAAAAATAAATGAAGATTAATATAAAATAGGAGAAAATTATGAAACCTTTAATGTTGAAAATGAGTGCATTTGGCCCTTTTGCTGATATTGTTGAGATACCTTTTCATCAATTGGATTCACAGGGGCTTTTTCTTATCACAGGAAACACTGGTGCTGGTAAGACTACAATATTTGATGCAATATCATTTGCATTATATGGGAATACCAGTGGTAGAACAAGAACAACAGCTACAATTAGAAGTGATTTTGCACCACTTACAATAGAGACATTTGTTTATTTAGAATTTTTGCATAAGGGAAAAAAGTATACAGTAAAACGTAATCCAGAGTATTTGAGAAATAAAAAAAATAACGAAGCAGGAACGACTACACATAAAGCTGATGCTGTACTAACATACCCTGATGGTAGCGTGATAACTGGCAACACTAAAGTAACAAAGGATATTGAGCGACTTTTATGTATAGACTGGAAGCAGTTTAAGCAGGTAGCGATGATTGCACAAGGCGAATTCTTAAATCTAATATTGGAGGATGGAAAAGAGAGAAGTGCAATTCTTAGAAAGGTTTTTAATACTCAGATATATGAAGATTTACAAATTAAACTTAAAGATATTTCATTATCCCTAAAAAAAGGATGTGAAGAAAGTGAAAATTTAATAATAAGGTATCTGTCTGATATTAATTGTGATGAAGATAACGCCTTTTATCAATTTATAAAGGAATGGAAGGAGTCCCCTTCTATCCATAAAGCTAATGAAATTTTTGTGGTATTAGAAAAGTTATTAGCTTATGATAAGGAAAAGCTTGATACAACTAAAAATGAATTAAATAGGATTGAGAAGGAAATATCCAAAATATCGGTTGAACATGAGCGGGCAAAGGTAAATAATGAAAGGTTTGAAAAACTTGAAAATTTTATAGAAGAAAAAAAGCAAATGCTTGAGAAAGAGGATGAGATAGAGGATAAGATAGAGAGATATTCGTTTTCCCAAAAGGCTGTAAATATAATTAGATTTTATGAGGATAAATTCATTAGGGAAAAGAATGAAAAAGATTCTCTTATTGCCTTTATTAAAAAAACCAATAAAGAATTATCAGATTCAAAGGAAAAATTGAATGAATCATGGGAAAGGCTAGAGGAATCAAATGCAAAACTAGATATCGCTGAAAATATAAATATGAGCATAAAGGAAACTGAAAATCAGCTTGATTTATATGACAATCTATTAAAACTAAAAAATACTTCAAAGGAATTGCATGAAGATAAGGAAAATCTATTAAAATTATTATCTATAGAAGAGAATAAACGAGAAGAGCTTAAAAAGCTAGAGATTAAAGTATCGAATGAATTAAAGAGACTCGAAAATGTAGATAAAGATTTCCTTTTATGCGATGGGGAGTTAAACAGAGTAAAACAAATTTCAGATAAAATAGAACAGATGTTATATGAATATAATAATATCTTAAACGATGAAAAAGCTCTAGAAAAAGCACATAAGCAATTTTTGGAGTTAGAGGAGCAGTATAAACATAAGGACATTGAGTGCAGAAGTGCAGATGCTGAATTTTTACATGCACAAGCTGGGATTATGGCAAGCAAACTAATAGATAATGAGGAGTGTCCTGTGTGTGGCTCGACTTCACATCCTAATAAAGCCTCCCTATCAGAAACATTAATAACGCAATCAGAATTAAAACTGCTTAAGGAAGAAACGGCGACATTACATGAAGCTATGAGCAAGCTTAGCCATAAATGTGGAGAGCTAAAAACAAAATATAAATTAAATTCTGAAAAACTTGAAACGCAAATTAGGGATGCTCTTAAAATTGAAACTAAATTAATAGATATTGATAAAACCTTAGCTGAACAATCAGAAATAAATTTAAAAGAAAGACAGATAATTGAACGAGAACATAAAAAATTGCAGAATGATATAGAAAACAATATTAAAAACAAGGAAAAGCTAAAAGATATAACAGTAGAAATTGAGGAAGTTGAAAAAAATATAAGCGAACGAAAAAATTATCTAAATGAATTGGAAATAGAGATTGGTAAACTTGAAGAGCGTATAAAATCCATAAGTTTGAAATATGACTCAAAAGAAGAAGCTATTAAAAAAATTAATGAAGATAGAAAAGAATATAATCGTTTAAAGTCTGAATATGAGATGGCTAATAAAAACTACACTGATTGCACTATAGAAATCCAAAGCTTGAAAGCAGTCCTTGAGAACAATGAAGAGAAATTAACCTTATTGAAAGAATCATATATTAAGGCAGAATTTGAGTTTACTCAAAAGCTAAAGGAATGTAATTTTAAAAATGAAGAGGATTACCGAAAATATTTAATATCTGATGATGAATTACAGGCATTAAATAATGAGATAAATGAATACAAAGAAAGAAAAATTCTCATTAGTGAAAATATAAATCAACTAGAAATTGAAACTAAGGATAAGGAAATTGTGTCTATATCTAAGATTATGGAAAAACAAAAGATACTAGCCGAATTAAAAAAATCTAGCGGTGAAATCATGCAAGAAGTATCAAATAGAATAGGCAACAATAATATAATCCATTTTAGGGTCAGCGATGAATTAAAAGGCTTAGATGAAAGGCGTAGTGAATTTATGCTTGTAGAGGAGTTGTCGGAAGTTGCTAATGGTGAAATAAAGGGTAAACAAAGACTTGCTTTTGAACAATATATCCAGGCATTTTATTTTGAAAAAGTTATCCATGAGGCTAACAAAAGATTAAAATTAATGACTAGTGGAAGATATAAGCTAATGCGAAAAGAAGAAGCCAGTGACCACAGAGTTAAGGCTGGGCTTGAAATTGAAATAATGGACTATTATACAGGGAAGCCTCGCTCCATAAAGTCCCTTTCAGGTGGGGAATTATTTAAAGCATCATTATCGCTTGCATTAGGATTATCCGATGTAATTCAGAGCTTTGCTGGAGGGATTGAGGTTGATGCAATGTTTATAGATGAAGGGTTTGGTTCATTAGATAGTGAGTCACTTGAATCCGCAATAGAAACACTGAATACACTTACAGCAGGAAATAGATTGGTTGGGATAATATCTCATGTAGAAGAGCTGAAGGAGCGGATAGACAAACAAATAATTGTATCAAAAGACATCAACGGTAGTACAGTTAAATATAAAATATAGAATCAGGAGATGGGAATCATGAATGCATATGATGTAGCTACAGAAGATTTATCTAGGGACGAATTGAAAAAGGGGTTAAGAAAGTGTTCAAATAGGAATTCTTTACTTTTACTAATTTTTATAGCGTTTATTATGGTTTTTGGATACATAATAATGCCACAAGTAATAAAATTAATGGAGAGAAGTTTTTCAGGAACAACTGTTTCATCGATAAGCAAAGCATTAATTTTCATTTTTCAATTTGCAATTACTATTCCAATAGTTTTAGCTATAGGCAATAAGAATCAAGGGCATAAAGTTAAAACTTACTTCAAAAAACCACAGGCTACAAAAGGTTTTATTGCCAAATGGACAGTAATTACAATGGGCTTATCACACGCAACAAACTATATATTTACAATAATATTTTTAATAATTCAAGCAATAACGGGTAAGACTCTCAATGCAATAAGTTTAATAGCTGAGGATACAATTTTTGATAAGATTGTAATGTTTATAACTATTGCATTTTTAGCACCAATTTTTGAGGAATTATTATTTAGGGGAACTCTCCTTACACACACAATTAAATATGGCAGATGGTTTGCCATTATTGTTACAGGCTGTACGTTTGGATTATTTCATCAGAATTATCAACAGATTTTCTATGCATCAGTAATGGGGATTTTAGCTTGTTTCTTAGCTATAAAAACAAAATCAATTATTACCCCAATGATTATCCATTTTTCATTTAATTTAATTGGTGCAATTCAGTCTATGTTTTTATCGGGTATAGACCTTGCAATACTTGAAAGTACAGATACAGATTTATTAACGAAATATATTTTTGATAACATTCCAATTTTTATTGGAATAGGTATTATGTCATTGTTTAGTATCGCTATAACTGTTGTAGGTGTGATTTTATTTATAATTGAGATAGTGAAAAACAAAAAAGACCTACAACTTGAAAACCCATGTCCACAGCTTACAGGAGGGGAAAAGGCAGTAATATATCTTACTGCCCCAATAACTATTATAGTTATTATCTATCTTTTAGCATCTACAGCATTGAATGCTTATCCACAACTCTATACGATAATAAGTGATAATATCAAAGCTATATTTGATTGATTAAATCTCAGTGTTTTTTCTTTTTTATAATACCTAAAATAAATAAAGCGGCAGCAGGCATGACAATAATATCACCCACATACGAGTATAAGGTTCTATCGTTATTTGTATTAAAAGATGCATTAAGAACGCTTAATTCGTATTTAGGTGCAGTTTTTTCAACCTTCCCATATGGAGAAATAACTGACGATATAGCAGAATTGCTGCATCTTAATACATATCGCTTATTTTCAACAGCTCTAAGGATGGCATGAGAATGATGTTGATATAAAGCTGGTGTCCTGCCAAACCAGGAATCATTACTTAAAATTGCTATCACATTAGCCTCAAGTTTAATAGTTTTTCTTGATATATGGGGGAATAATGATTCAAAGCAGATGATTCCACCAAATTTTGCGAAATCGGTCTTTAAAACCGTGATTTCTGATCCTTTGGTATAGGGTGTGGATTCTAAAAAAGTTCCTGGAATAATTTTTGAAAGTATAAACTCAAAAGGAATTATTTCTCCCATAGGCACCAATAACTGCTTAGAATATATATCCGACACTTCTCCGCTAGGCATTATTGCAATCATTGAATTATACTTTAAATCACCCTCATAATGAATATATCCGATTATGAAAGTTACATCATGCTCTTGAGCTAAGTTCAGAATAACCTGGTGTTTTTCTTTATGCTG
>JAAYSW010000204.1 GCA_012523875.1 Clostridiales bacterium | reverse complement strand
TTTGATGGTGCAAAAAGTATGCCTGCATTTACAAACTTTTCAATTGCATCAGGTGTACATGGCATATTTGCACCTTCAACAAGAGCCATTATTCCGTTATCCAGCAATTTGCTAGCATCATCACCATCAATCTCATTTTGAGTTGCACAAGGTATAGCAATATCACATTTAACGCCCCAGATACCCTTACTACCCTCTGTATAAGTAGCCGTCTTAACATGATCTGGATACTGGAATACCTTCTTGCCATCAACTTCCTTTAATCCCTTTATAATCTCAATATCAATTCCATTTGGATCATATATATATCCACCAATATCTGACATAGCCACTACCTTTGCTCCGAGCTGTATAGCTTTTTCAACTGCATAAGTTGCAACATTGCCTGCACCTGATATTATAAGAGTTTTACCTTCTAATGTATCATTTTTCATGCATGAGAGCATTTCCCTTGTGAAGTAAAGGATACCATAGCCAGTAGCCTCTGTTCTAGCCAATGAACCACCGTATGATAAACCTTTACCAGTTAGGACACCAGTAAACTCATTACGGATTCTTTTATATTGACCATACATAAAGCCAACTTCCCTTGGGCCAACGCCCATATCACCAGCAGGAACGTCAGTATTAGCTCCAATATGCTTTTCAAGCTCTGTCATAAAGCTTTGACAAAATCTCATTATTTCATTATCAGATCTTCCCCTTGGGTCGAAATCAGAACCACCCTTACCGCCACCCATCGGCAAACCTGTTAAACTATTTTTAAATGTTTGTTCAAATCCCAAGAATTTGATGATTGATGCGTTAACAGTTGGATTAAATCTAATTCCGCCCTTATAAGGGCCAATAGCTGAGTTAAACTGTACTCTATATCCTCTATTTACCTGAACATTACCATTATCATCAACCCATGAAACTCTGAACTGGATCAATCTCTCTGGCTCAACCATTCTTTCTATAACACCCGCATCAACAAAATCCTGCCTTTTTTCTAAAACTGGTTCAAGACTTTCAAGAACCTCATGAACTGCCTGGAGGAATTCGTCTTCTCCCTTATTCCTTTCTGAAACCCTATCGTATACACCCTTTAGATAGTCACTTTTAAACGCCATTGTTTAAAGCCTCCTAATATATTATAATTATTTTAAAGATTAACCTTATAATCAACCCTTAATTCAATAATTATACATCATTCACATAATAAACACAAGTATTTTTTCTATTCCTCAATATTCTTATATAAAATTATGTAGTAAAGAACTAAAATGTTTAGCTTAATTTTCGCTTTAAAATAGAAACTTACTTACTTGACAATGAATACAAATTATGATAATATTAATTACAGGGAGCTTGTGTGCAGGCTGAGAGGAAGTAATCAACTTCGACCGCTGACCTGATTTGGATAATGCCAACGTAGGGAACATCATTAATATATTACTGATGGGATGCACCTTACTGTGCGTCCCATATTATTTTTATTGGAGAGGTTAAAATGAATTATAAAACACAAATGGAAGCAGCTAAAAAAGGTATAATCACAAAGGAAATGGAGATAGTTGCAAAAAAAGAACATATGACAGAAGAAAAACTTAGGGAGCTTGTTGCTTGCGGTAGAGTTGCTATCCCTGCTAATATCAACCATAAATCTTTGAGTCCTGAGGGTATTGGCGAGGGCTTGAGAACTAAGGTAAATGTCAATCTTGGTATTTCAGGTGATAGCATAGATTACGAAAGGGAAATGGAAAAGGTAAGAATGTCTGTTAAGTTTGGTGTCGAGGCCATTATGGATTTAAGCAATTATGGCAAAACTAATACATTCAGAAAGCAACTTATTGATTATTCCCCAGCCATGATTGGAACTGTACCAATGTATGATGCGATTGGCTATCTTGAAAGGGACTTAATGGATATTGAGGCTAAAGATTTTTTAAAGGTTGTTGAGGCTCATGCAAAGGAAGGAGTCGACTTTGTTACCATTCATGCTGGAATTAACAAGCGTACAATTGAATGTTTTAAGCGTACAAAACGCCTTACAAATATAGTTTCAAGAGGTGGTTCTCTACTTTTTGCATGGATGGAAACAACGGGGAATGAAAATCCTTTCTATGAATATTATGATGAACTTTTGGATATTCTCTATAACTATGATGTAACTATAAGTCTAGGAGATGCAATGCGTCCTGGAAGCATTCAGGATAGTACTGATGCTGGGCAAGTAAGTGAACTTATTGAACTCGGGGATTTAACAAAGCGAGCATGGGAAAAGAATGTTCAAGTTATGGTTGAAGGGCCTGGTCATATGGCAATGAACGAAATTGCCGCAAATATGACTCTGCAAAAAAGACTTTGCCATAACGCTCCTTTCTATGTTTTAGGGCCTCTTGTAACCGATATAGCACCTGGATATGACCATATTACTTCTGCTATTGGTGGTGCAATTGCTGCTGCTAATGGTGCAGACTTCCTCTGCTATGTAACTCCTGCTGAACACCTTAGGCTGCCTGATATCAATGATGTTAAGGAAGGAATTGTTGCCTCAAAAATCGCCGCTCACGCTGCTGATATTGCCAATGGGATTCCCAATGCAAGAGATATTGATAATAAAATGAGCGATGCAAGGCGTAGAATCGATTGGGAAGAAATGTTCTCCTATGCCATCGATGAGGAAAAGGCAAGGGCATATTTTGAAAGCACTCCTCCAGCAGATAAACATAGTTGCTCTATGTGTGGGAAAATGTGTGCGATGCGTACAACTAATATGATTCTTGAAGGAAATAAAGTTGAGCTTTATGCTGAAAAATAGGAGGAAAAATGAAAATTAATAATAGTTCCATGCTTTTATATGCGGTTACTGATAGGACTTGGCT
>JAAYSW010000203.1 GCA_012523875.1 Clostridiales bacterium | reverse complement strand
TCACTTCTTTCCAAAACAGGTACATCACTGGATTTTGCAGCAATAAGCTCTGGATTATCCGCCATAATTGCAGCGGTATGAACAATTAAATCGGCTCCTCGGATATTTTCAGCCCTTTGTCCAAAGTAAACAGTTATACCCATTTTTCGTATTGCATCTAAGGTATCTGTTTCATTATTATCAGATCCTGTAATATAGAATCCCTTAGAATGTAAAATTTGTGCTAAAGGATACATACCAGAGCCACCAATTCCTATTAAATGAATATGTTTTTTTCCATTTAACAAATCTTTCTGTAAAATACTCAATAAAATCATCCTTTTCTATCTTTATTTTTAAGCTTTTATGTGATATAATATAATATGTTGATATAAAAGATACATTTGGGTTAAGATATTATTAGTGACGAATTAATATATATTAATTAATAATATCATTAATCTTTTGACGTATTACTTTAAAATAATCAACTAACAAGATATTAAGATGAATGCCAATGTATATTTTAACCATTAGTGTTCAATAATATTCTTGAAAGCGCAAGATATGGGCTTTAAATAACAACTACAGGAGGTCAAACTATGGAAATCACAGATATCAAAATCAGAAAAATCATTTCAGAAGGACGCTTAAGGGCTGTTATTTCAATAACACTCGATGACCAGCTAGCTGTCCATGACATTAAGGTAGTGCAAGGCGATGAGAGATTATTTGTAGCAATGCCAAGTCGTAAGGATGAAAGTGGAGTGTTCCGTGATATAGTTCACCCAATTTCACCAGAGGCAAGGGAGATGCTTGAGACAAATATTCTAGATGCATATGAGCGTCATCTTGCAATAGCTGAAGCAGAGGCTATTGCTGTTGCACATGAGGCAAAGGAATTACAATCAATAACAGAGGAAGAATCCGAATAAAACCTTAATCGGACCGCCGTATAAGTACTAATTAAGCTTTGTCTTAATTAGTGCTTATTTCATTTTACTGGTTGTTCTCTAGTTAAAATATATGTTTTTAGTAAAGCAATTTGTGTTTTAGCATCACAAATTTTATTATCCATAACAAGATTTATTGCTTCATCAAAAGGTATTCTTATAACATCAAGAAATTCATCATCATCAAGTTTTTGTTCTTTAAAGGTAAGTCCTTTTGCAAGATATATATGAATTTTTTCAGTTACATAAGCGGGAGTTGGATAGGCTGTTCCGAGATATGAATATACATTAGGAACAGCACCAGTTTCCTCCAGGAGTTCTCTCAACCCACATTCATAGTGGTTTTCATTAGGATTGAGTTTACCTGCAGGAATTTCAAGGATGGCCTCTTGAAATGGATAGCGAAATTGTTTGACTAGTATGACTTCATTATTATCAGTTATAGGTACAACACAAACCCCACCGGAATGATGTACAACTTCACGAATGGCATTATTCTTATTTTCGAGGAGTACAGTATCCCTAGTAACCTTAAAGATTTTTCCATCATAAATCTCTTCAGTTTTAATCATAATTTCGTTAAGGTGCATATTAAACTCTCCGTTCTATTTGTTTTTTATTGTATCTATAAAACACTTGTGCACAGATATATCGGATGAATCTGAATAATCATAGTAGTGGGTGTGCGTTGAGAGTTCTTTGTGTTTAAAACGCTTAGCTATTATTAGATAAGCCACTAATAGCAATGCACCACCTATCGTGATATACAATCCATATCTTAATCCTTCAGGTTCATAGGCAAACTCAATAATATTATCACCTCTATCAGCCTTTACAGCCATAAAGCCATAATTCACACGTTCAATATCAATTGGCTTTCCATTTACAGAGGCAGTCCACCCAGCATCATAAGGTACGCTGAAAAACACTAAGCTATCATTCTTCAAATTGATATTTGCAATAAAGCCATCAGTTGCATACTCAAAACTTTCGCATGCATTTTGGGATTTCAATTTACATTCTTCAAGATAAGCCATTTCGGATAAATTATAAAGACTATCTTCAGGTATTGGTTCCATTATATCCGAGTATTTGTCTACTTGGTTATCATCTAGAAGTACAGCTTTCATAAGAAGTTTTTCTCTAGATTGTTGGGACTTTAATTTTATAGTTTCCTCATCTATATAATAATCATAGGTAAATCCCATTGGTATATAATATTTATTTTCATATATATTAAATTCATTTTGTGTATCATAATATTCAAATCCAGGAAGGTCAATATTTTTTTCTAGTTCTTTATCATCGATATCAACCTTATCAAAATAATATTTTACAGAGAACAATCCCCTGAGAGTATAACTAGATGTAGGAGCTCTTGAAGCAACATCACGAGAAATTCCGATTTCACTATAAAACTCCATTATAGACGCAGGCACAATACTATGAAAAGTTCGCATAGATGACAAATCCCAAAGCATGGGATAATTATCATAATGTTCAGAAATATCTATACGATAGAACTCATCATCATTACTTTCAAGAGAGATTTTTTTCTTACCATTAATACCGATATCGCCATAGGTTTTTGGGTATGGGCCTATTGAAACCCCATAATAGAAAACAGTTGATGTACAGACTAGGGAGGCAATTGCCGTAAGCAATACAGTACTTTTCATAAAAGGTTTTCCTAATTTTCTTTTAGAAGTAATATATACTAATGCAGCAAGATTAGCTACACTTACGAATAAAGTAATATAGAAATAAATCTGGTCATTTGGAAGGGATAACCACTTAGTTTTTTCATCGATTTGTTGTGGGAGCAAAGATATTAACCCAAAAGCAGATAGCATTATAGCACAGGTAGCAATACCTTTCTTAAAGCTAATTTCACGATTATCTAATGAATAAGCAGTTACCATAGCCATTATGAGAATAGGCATATAATACCATCTTGCATAATATGAGCTATTAAACATATAAAATGAGCTATTAAGAACAGGAACTACAGCCATAATTGCACATATTATAATTAACTTTGAAGCCCAATGTTTTCTTTTATGCTGAATAAATGCAATAACTCCAGCCATTGAGAACAAGGGCAGATACCCAGCTATTGATGACCATTTTGCACTTTCAGAGCTAAAGAGATTAGGTCTAGCGGGCACATCAGGTATCATAAAAAAGCTTTGGATTATTCTCCAGACTATTGTTTTATCATTATAAGCGATGAGGCTCGTGCCATATAAACGCTCCTCTATTCTATAATTACCAAGTATAGCAAGAGCAGATGGCATTAAAATCACAGCCGCAAGCATAACACCAATAATCGCTTCAAAAGCAA
The DNA here is from genome assembly GCA_012523875.1 of Clostridiales bacterium. GTDB lineage: Bacteria > Bacillota > Clostridia > Oscillospirales > Ruminococcaceae > JAAYPV01. Next base: position 3,581 of record JAAYSW010000203.1, on the reverse strand, counting down.
TTGAAAAGAATTTTCTTTTATTAATTTTAAAATCATCACAGGTGAGCCTTACAAGGAAATATAATACAACGAAAACTACTTGACCTGTAAAGAAGAAATAGTTGAGCATAGCCATGAATGCGACAGATAATGCGAATACCCCTCGTCTATTATTGTTTACCCTTTCTTCAAGAGCAATCAATAAAAGTGGGAAAAATGCAGTTACATCTTGAAAATGGTTGAAGAAAAGATTATAAGCCTGAAAGCCTGAAAAGGAGTATATAAGCCCACCTATTAGTGCGGCATTTTTATTTCTAACGAAGCGTCTTATATATGCATATGCAGTAACAGCGGCAACGGAATGCTTTAGGCAAAGCAAAACTGACATTAGGTAGGGAACAACACTACTTTTAAAAAGCAATGTAAGCCAAAAGAAGGGACTACATAGCAAATAAAACGAGTATGAGCCAATAAAGTTAGCTCCCAAATCTGTACCCCAATGCCAGAATATATTCCCACTTCGAACTGCATTATGAGCCAAATGATAAAAGGGGATTTGTTGTGAGTTAAAATCACCATAATATATAAGGTAGCCATTATTAACAATTAATGTTGGCAAGAATATAATAAACAAAATAAAGAAAGAAATAATAAATATCTGTAAATATTTTTCCTTCCCCCTATCTTTGATATTTAAAAGTGGGTTTACTCGTTTAATCATTAGATTACCTCCGTAAAGTTATGGGATTTTCTAGAGCCTTAAAATTATTATACTATGAACCAAATTAGGGTTAGTGCATAATATAATAGGGAACGCCATATAAGCTAACAAGATAAATTTATACTAGTGAAACAATATTGGTTACAATTCCAGCATCAGTTATATCAATAAAGGCATATGATGGACTGTTACCATCCCGTGGGCTTGTTGCACTTCCAGGATTGATTACATACAATCCATTTTCGTATTTGGTATAGCGGACATGTGTATGCCCAAAAGCAATTATATCTGCATTATTTTTTTTAGCAAGCTTTTTAAGTCTATCAAGCGAGTATCTCACATTAAATTCATGGCCATGGGTTGCAATAAGTTTATGTGAATTTTTAAGTGGAAGTATCAGAACAGATTGACTAAGGCTAGCTAAATCACAATTGCCCTTTACATGATAAAACTTCAAATGTAGATATTGCAAAGTAATCTCATCGAACTCCCTTTCGCCATCACCAAGGTGAACAAAAATATCAGCATTTAGATTTCTTTTTACTATATTATTTATTGCAGCATAATTTCCATGCGAATCGGACATTAGGACTATTCTCATATTAATAACTCCATATACTTCTATTTCAAAAAATTATAACATAAATATGGAGTAAATACAAGTATAAAAAGTCTTGCTTGAATAGTTTGGCGTTAAAAAATAACAACATGAATGAGAGGATACAATTATGAAAAAGAATATCAATCCAAAAAACCTTGATAGTATGCTAAAAATAGCTGGTAAAAAGCTTAATATGGATCCTAATACTTTAAAAACACAATTAGAACAGGGTAAGTTTGATGGAGCGTTGAATAATATGAGTGCGAGCGACGCAGAAAAATTCAAGAAGGTTATGAACAATCCAAAGCTAGCGGAACAGATTATGTCATCAGAACAGGCACAGGCAATCTACAAGAAACTAATGGGTGGAAAATAATTTAAATTGACCTCAAGGGGATATAAACTTACGAAATAAAAGAAGAGTCTGGAGAGTATTTCGATGGAAGACATGATGAGTAAAATACAGGGGATGCTGTCCGACGAGGAAAGCCTAAAGCAAATAAAAGATTTAGCAGATATGATAATATCCTCTAACGACAGTAGCGACGAATCAGGAGAGCATATGGATGGCGGCGGAAACAACGAGCAATTTTCTTCTGATGAAAATGATAGTGAAGGCAGTAGCGACAGTTTAGGCTTTGATATTGGTATGCTATTAAAACTAGCTGGATTATTTAATAGTGCTCCCGAGGGGGATAAAAACACACAACTTTTAATTGCTTTAAGACCACTATTAAAGGAAGAGAAGCAGGAACGGGTGGATAAAGCTGTTAAAATGATGAAGCTGTTTGCAGTTTGGACTGTTGTTAAGGAAAGCGGTATGCTCAAGGATATATTTTAATTTACTGTGCTAATTCAACCTCACTTTGCAGGCAAATGTCAAAATATTTGAATAGAAATCTCTATTTTGAATTAGTATTATAGCAAGTTCCCTAAAGGAAGGGAGCTTGCTATAATAACAATCGACAGTATCAATTAATGTTATAGCAGGGGAGGTTAACTATGGAGGTTTATAATCATTATGAAATAAATAATATGCGTCAAGATGCTATTAGGCGTTCAAAAGAAATGCAAAGAAAATCGAATAATAACCACAATAATATGGGGACACAGAATCAAAATAAATCAGCAAATCCATCAAATAACCCTAATAATTTAGGTGTGAAAAATCATAATAGGCAATCGAATCCACAGGGTAATTCTTTTAATTCTGGGATGCAAAATCAAAATAAAGCAATGAATACAGGATATAATTATAATAATCCAAATGAAAAAAACCAAAATAAAGAAGCAGAATCATCTCGTTATGGGAATCCATATCCATTTGGTTATTATGGCAGAAGAGGCAGTAATAATATAAATAGTGCTAATAACGAATCAAATAAACATCAATCTGAGAATAACCATAATAGAAAACCGAGCCAAAATGCAAATAAGAACCATGGCTTTTATGGTGGCACTGCATATGGCAACTCTTTTCCTTATAATAAAAAGGAAAATTATCATAGCAAGGCTAAAGAAGAAAGTAAGGTAGAAAAAGAGCCTCCTGTATCGATTAACAACCTTTTGGGAGGAGTATTAAATAACTTTTTATATGATTCACAAGGAAAAATAGATACTGAAAAACTATTAGTAATAGGTTTAATATTTTTATTAGCAAAGGAAGGAGTAGATATAAAACTTTTATTGGCACTAGGATATATTCTAATTTGAAGTTCTAGATAATTATTATAAAAGATGAATAAGCTTGTAATTAATGTCAATATTACACCATATAGCTAGTTTTGGATATGTACTAAGCAATCTTTATAATCAAGGGGTGTAATTAATATGAGTATAATAAAAATGCTTGCTACAAAATCAGCAATCAAAGCAGAGATGGCAAAGCGTACTGAGTTTTCAAAAAAATTATTAAGGGATATACAAAATATCTGTCATAAAAGGACTGTATTGAAAACTAAATATGGACTTGCTAACGATGATGATTTAATTGAATCTATTATATATGAGGAATTGGCGTTGCATTCAAGGTATAATTATCTAGTAAAGATAGCTAAAGAAAATTGTATTAAACTAGATAGAAGATGTTTATTTGTGAAATGGGACAATGAGGTGTGAAAATGAATGATATAGTATTTTGGGCAATATGGGTTTTAGTAGGAGTTTTAATGCTTATTTTTTATGCTAAGAGAAAAAAATCTTTAAAATCAACGCTTTTTGGAATGGTTACAGGAGTATCATCATTGCTATTATTGCATTATTTTGGGGAAGGATTAGGAT
>JAAYSW010000202.1 GCA_012523875.1 Clostridiales bacterium | reverse complement strand
GGTCCAACAGGCGATACAGGTCCAACAGGTCCAATAGGTTCTGGAGCAATTATACCATTCGCATCGGGTTCTACAGTTGAATTAACCTCGCTTGCATTAGGTTTAGCAGGGTTTCCTGGCTTAATTGGTTTTGGTAATTCAGTTACAAATGCTACTATTCTTGGTGCAAATATTGATTTAACTGGAACTGTAGGTGGGATTTTAAACTTTGCCTTTTCAGTGCCACGTGATGGAATAATAACATCAATATCAGCATTCTTTAACGTCGTAGTAGCACTAAACCTTATATTGACGGATGTAACTGTTAATGCACAGTTGTATAGGGCACCAACAACAAGTAATATCTTTTCGCCTATCGGAGGCTCACAAGTAATATTGCCATCCCTAACGGGTACAATTGCAATTGGAACAACAAGAAGTAATATTTTGACTGGTCTTTCAATCCCAGTATCAGCACAAGATAGACTATTAATGGTGTTTTCAATAACAGCATCAGGAGTAAATCTTATCAATACGGTTATTGGATATGCAAGTGCAGGGATTACTATTGAATAAGAAGTAATTATAATCGATAGTTTGGGTATATTCAATGCCCAAACTGTCGATGTATATTTATTGTAGGAGGATAGCCTTGAGTAAATATAAAATATGCGTTTATGCTATTTGCAAAAACGAAGAAAAGTTTGTTGATAGGTGGATGGACTCAGTAAGTGAAGCTGATATGGTTGTTGTGCTAGACACAGGCTCTACGGATTCAACGGTTGAAAAATTGCGTGGACGTGGTGCTGTCGTGTATGTTGAAGAAATAAAACCTTGGCGTTTCGATACTGCAAGAAATAAAGCAATGGACCATGTTCCTGAAGATTTTGATATTTGCGTATCAAATGACTTAGATGAAGTTTTTGAATCTGGTTGGAGAGAAAAACTTGAAAGTTGTTGGGATTCTAATTACACTCGTGCAAGGTACATGTTTACATGGAGTTATCATGATGATGGAAGTCCTAATAAACAATTTCCCATGGAAAAAATACATCATCGACATGGTTTTAAGTGGGTACACCCAGTTCATGAGGTATTAGAGTACACTGGAGGGAAGAAAGATAGCGTGGTATGGATACCAAATTTAGTATTAAACCATTATCCTGATATAAGCAAGCCAAGGAGCCAGTACCTACCATTACTTGAATTATCAGTTAAAGAGAACCCTGATAATGATAGAGCAGTTTTTTGGCTCGGTAGGGAGTATATGTATTATAAAATGTATGACAAAAGCATTGAAACATTAATCGGCTATCTCAAGATGCCGACTGCTACATGGAATGAGGAAAGAAGTGCTGCAATGCGATTTATTTCAAATGGATATAAAGCTAAAGGTAACTATAATGAAGCAAGGGTATGGTTATATAGGGCAATTGCAGAATGTGATAATGCACGGGAGCCGTATCTATATATGGCGAAGTTAGGATATGAGATAAGTGATTGGCCATTGGTGTATATGATGGTGATAAAGGGTCTTAGTATATCTGAAAAAACAGGGAGTTATCTTTTAGAGGTTGAATCTTGGAGCGAGAAGTTCTATGATTTAGCTGCAATTTGCACATATAATCTTGGATTGTATAAGCAATCGTTGGAATATGTAAAGAAAGCTTATGAGATAAAACCCAACGATGTAAGATTAAAACATAACTTGGAGCTGATTGAAAATAAATATACTGAGAGTGTGGGATAAAATTGAATAAATATAAAATTTGTGTTTATGCCATATGCAAAAATGAAGTTAAATTTGTAGATAAGTGGATGGATTCAATGAGTGAGGCAGATATGGTTATAGTTACAGATACAGGCTCTAATGATGGAACAGTTGAAAGGCTTCGTGAGAGGGGTGCTACTGTATTTGTAGAAGAAGTAAAGCCTTGGAGGTTTGATGTTGCAAGAAATATATCGCTAAGTCATGTTCCAGATGATGTTGACATATGTGTTTGTACTGACCTTGATGAAGTATTTGATAAGGGTTGGAGGGAACATCTTGAAAATGCATGGAATCCTAATGTTAATATGGCTAAATATCTATATAATTGGAGTATTAAAGATGATGGGACTCCAGCTGTGCAGTTCACATACTTTAAAATACATTCTAGGGAATCTTATAAATGGGTTTATCCTGTGCATGAATGTCTTAGGTATATTGGAGATAAGCCAGAAAATATAATTTATATTAATGGTATAGTCCTTAATCATTACCCTGATTTGCAAAAATCAAGAAGTTCCTATCTACCTCTTTTAGAATTGGCTGTAAAGGAGGAACCAGAAGGGGATCGAATGACCTATTATCTAGGTAGGGAATATATGTATAAGCATATGTGGGAAAAATGTATAGAAACATTAAAAAGGCATCTTTCACTTAAAACGGCAGTATGGAAAGAGGAAAGATGTGCATCAATGAGATGGATTGCTGTTTCATATTATAATCTTTCCAATATACAAGAAGCGTATCGCTGGTATTATAAAGCAATTGCCGAAGCACCAGAAATGCGTGACCCCTATGTTGAATTTGCAAGAATGGCATATAATTTGCAAGATTGGCATACAGTATTCTGCATGACGAATGAGGCATTAAAAATTAAGAACAAATCTAAAATCTATGTAAATTCTGAGTATTCATGGAATCATACTGTTGATGACCTATGTTCAATAAGCTGTTATTGGTTGGGAATGTATGAAAGGTCTCTTTTGCATGCAAAAAAAGCATTGGAATATCTACCAAATAACAAAAGGCTCAAGGAAAATTATGAATTAATTAAAAAGAAGGTATCCACATCTTATTAATAATACAAATCTAATTAATTACAGCTTTCGCTCCCATCTAGGGAGCGAAATTTTGTAAATACATATTAAAACCCTTCCCATCAAGTGGTAGCCCTTTGCTATAATAGGCTTGTAACGTGGCTTTAAAAAGTGCATAAATAAGATAAAAGATGTGGGGGACAGTGAACTTAGATTAGTATAAATACCCGCTGTCTCCATAAACTTCTTCTTCACTACCGTGCAGAAGATTGCCTGTCTGTGTTACATCATGAACATTTGCTAATGTTACAACGCTTCTATGAACAAGTCCGCTGTCTTTGTCCACTCCGATATGAAGCTTGCAGCCGAAATAGTATTGATTTGCTTTCTTGGTTGAGTGCGTTTAATGTCAAATGGTCTGCCTCAACCAAAAACATCTTCTATATTGTCTTTTGAATAATAATTATATAGATTAATTATCATAGGTAACTCAAAATCAATAACATCATAATGGTTAGTTCCACCTACGCTTCTGTTATAAGAATATAGTCCTACTTCAGTACCATTTCTTAAATTCCAGCAGTCACCCTTCATGCCCATAAAACATACTCTTTTCCATCAAGAAGTCCATCATCATCAGAATCGTTTCCTACAAACTTAGATGGAGTATAGATTGTTTAATCATCTTCTGGTACAAGGTCATTAACATATATAGAATTATATACTTTAACACAGGTATACTGTGTAAAGTTTTACGAATTAAAACTGAAATTGAAATGTATGGAGATAAGGTGATCATGTCCTCCTACATAGTATTAGAGCAAACGTTTTTATAAACATTGAAAACCAACCGAATTTATGTTATTATAATTATCTACAAATATTTATAAATGGGGTCTATTATTGTATATTATAAAAACAACTAATTTAGGTTTTAGCTATCCTCAAAAGGAAAATGCACTTAAAAATATCTCCTTATCAATATTGGAAGGGGAGTTCGTTATTGTTTTTGGTGGGACTGGCTGTGGTAAAACTACTTTATTGAAATTATTAAAACCTGAGAATACGCCAATTGGAAAAATAAGTGGCGAGATAGAATTCAAAGGAGATAGCATTGGTAAACTCAATAAAATAGATTCCGCATGTGGGATTGGCTTTGTTATGCAGAATCCAGAAATGCAGATTGTAACAGATACGGTAAAACATGAATTGGCTTTTGGGCTTGAAAACATCGGGGTTAAACCTGTTGAGATAAGAAGAAGAATTGCCGAGACAGCTAACTTTTTTGGAATAAGTGATTGGTATAATAAAAGGACCACAGAATTATCTGGCGGGCAGAAGCAGATACTGAATCTAGCATCAATACTTGTTATGCAACCCAAGTTATTAATTTTAGATGAACCAACATCACATCTTGACCCAGTAGCAGCACATGAATTTATAATGCTATTAAAAAGACTTAATAATGAATTAGGCATAAGCATTATAATTTCTGAACATAGACTTGAAGAGCTTTTCCCAATTGCGGATAGGGCTATTGCTATGGAGGGTGGCAGGGTTTTATTTTGTTGCAAGCCCAGGGAAGTGAATAGACAGCTTAGAAATATAAGCGGCAACCATCCTATGCTCTCTGCATTGCCAAGTGCTACAAGGATTTATAATGGATTGAGTGCAGAAATAGAAATGGATAGCCCCTTGACTATTAGGGAGGGCATTAAATTTATATCAGATAATTATAAAAATGAAATTTTAGAGTTGGATAGCGAGGATTCCAATTTAGATGGAATGGGAACTGCAGTTGAGCTGAAGAATGTGTATTTTAAATATAATAAGAACTCAGATGATATATTATCTGGAATAAGCTTACAAGTGTTTAAATCAGAAATATTCACAATATTAGGTGGGAATGGTGTAGGGAAAACGACTACTTTGAATATTATTTCAGGTAAGAACAAGCCTTATTCAGGAAAGGTTATGATTGATGGGAAAAATATTAAATCATATAAAAACAAGGAGCTTTATCATAATAATATTGCTTTTCTTCCACAGGACCCCCAAGTTGTTTTTTTAAAAACAACTGTTAAGGCTGATTTTTATTTGGCTTGTAAGATGATGAATTATTCTGATGAAGAAAGCGAAAAATTAATTGTTAAAATAGCTAAATCTTTAAACATTATGGAAGTATTAGATTATCATCCATATGATTTAAGTGGTGGAGAGCAACAGAAAGCTGCGATTGCAAAGCTATTATTACTTAAACCAAAAATAATTTTATTTGACGAACCGACGAAAGCAATTGACTCCTATTCAAAAATTAAATTAGGGGAAATTTTTCAGCAACTAAAGAGAAATGGAATTACGATAATAATTGTAAGCCATGATGTGGAGTTTTCAGCCATAAATTCAGATAGGTGTGCAATGCTCTTCAACGGAGAAATAGTTTCAATTGATACCCCGAAAAGTTTCTTTTCTAATAATAGTTTTTATACAACGGGAGCAAGTAGAATTTCTAGAAACAAATATAGAAATGCAGTTACCTGCGGGGATGTTATAAGGCTATGCGAAATAAACGGTCTTAAAAGTAAAAATGACCAAACATAATACGAAAAGTTGTATGAATTTATTCAAGCAATTGCTTGACAATTTAGCTGTTTTGTTGTAAAATTAAAATGATAATGTATATTATATGCCTTTTACACTGCTACAACAGATTGCTTGAGGTGTAATTGCGTTTAAATTAATAAGGAGGAGTAGCTATGAATTTTTTAAAAAGAGTTATTGCCGGCATAGCGTCTATTACGATGTTAGCTTGTCTAATTCCATCTTCTTCACTACAAGAGTCAGCGAATGCTTCTGTTGCTAATGACCATTGGAATGATGATTGGCTTCATGTTGAAGGTAATAAGATTGTAGATATGAATGGTAATGAGGTTTGGTTAACAGGAGTAAACTGGTTCGGTTTAAATTGTACTGAAAATGTGTTCCATGGATGGTGGGCTAGTGTTGAAGTTAGTGATATGATTTCAGGGATTGCTGATAAGGGATTTAATATCATTCGTGTACCTGTATCTACCGAACTTTTAGTTAGTTGGATGAATGGTACTCCACTTGAAGCCAAAGGTGTTACTGCATATGATGATACAATGGGTGGGGGAGTTAATATAGACCTTGTGCCTATAAAAACAGATTCTTTGGCACTTTTTGAATATTTTATGACGAAATGCAAAGAATATGGTATAAAGGTTATGATTGATATCCATAGTGCTGAATCTGATAATTCAGGGCATGATAAGCCACTTTGGTATCATGGAAGTTTTGATACTGATGATTGGATAGATTCCCTTGTATGGCTGGCTGATAAATATAAGAATGATGACACTCTTCTTGCCTATGATTTAAAGAATGAGCCTCATGGTAAGGCGAATGACACCTTAAGAGCTAAATGGGATGATTCTACAGATTTAGATAATTGGCGTTATGCCGCAGAAACTTGTGGAAGAAAAATTCTTGAAGTTAATCCACATGCTCTGATTTTGGTTGAAGGTGTTGAGGTGTATCCAGTTGAGGGGCATACATATGCAGAGCCACCAATTGGTTATCCAGTGATAACAAACTACTATGGTGCGTGGTGGGGAGGCAATCTTAGAGGTGT
>JAAYSW010000026.1 GCA_012523875.1 Clostridiales bacterium | reverse complement strand
TGGTTTTACCAATGCCTTACAGGATGATGATAATTATATTCGTCATTCGTTTGTGTCTCTTAAACATAATGATTCAACAATATACAGCTTCCCATTCTTGATATATAAGACTTATTTGGAGGGTAGCGGTAATAATGCTAAACACCCTAAAACGGATAAATATAATCGTTTCGGGATTACATATTCTGCAAAACCACAGAGCAGATACGAAGTATTTTCATTAGTTGATGTGCTTGATGGGAAATATCACCCATCTATCTTTAATGATTCAATCGTTTTAGTTGGTGCATACGCATCGGGTATGCAGGATTCCTACCTTGTACCAATTGCCCACAACTCGCAAATGTACGGAGTAGAAATTCACGCAAATATTGTTGATTCGCTTCTCAAAGAAACAACTACCATCCCGGCTAACCTACATATTATATCAATAATATACACTATACTTGCAATTATATATTTTATTTTATTTAAGAGAATAAGAATTATACCTGCAATTATAATGCTTATTTTAAGCGTTATTCTTCATATAACTTCGAGTGTTATATTATTTAAATTGGGTATTTTTGTGGGAGTAATAACACTTCCCATAATATTAACACTCCTATTCTTTTACAATCTTACCTATAAATATATAGTAGAAACGATACAGAAGAAAAAAATCATTAACGCTTTTAAAAGATATATAGAACCACAGGTTGTTGATGATTTGGTATCAAGGGGTAACTTTGAGGTTGAACTCAATGGGGAGATTAAAGAAACAGCTATTGTCTTTGTGGATATACGAAATTTTACCGCAATATCCGAAAAACTGCAACCAAATGAAGTAGTTAAAATATTGAATGAGTATTTATGCCTTATCACTAATTCTATATTCAAATATAAAGGCACCCTTGATAAATTTATGGGGGATTCCGCTATGGCAATCTTCAATGCACCATTTGATTTAGAAGATTTTGAGTTTAAGGCTGTTTGTACTGCCTGTGATATCATCGAAAACTCAAAGAAAATTGAAGAAGATTTAAGGAATAAATATGGTGTATCTGTAAAATGTGGAATCGGAATTCATTGTGGAAATGCAGTAATAGGAAATATTGGTTCTGATACAAGGATAGATTATACTGCTATTGGAGATACTGTTAATACTGCCTCAAGATTAGAATCCTTTGCTGCAGAAAATCAAATACTTATTAGTAATGATATTTATGAAAGGGTTAAAGATAAGGTTAATACATCTCCTCTTGGTCTTGTTAAACTAAAAGGTAAATCAAGTGAGATTATGGTGCATCAAGTTAATTATATACTTTAACTTGAAATATTTTCTTAAACAGTATATTTGATTATAAGGCTTGGATTTATATTGCAGAATCTCCCTTTTATATAAGTATGTCAAGTTTCTCAATTATGTAAAATAAACCCTCAGAAAGCTCGTATATCCATGCTTTTTTATTCTATGCCTTAACATATATTGCACGTCTGCAAGATAATTATAATTTTTTTGAAAAAGTCTTGACATTCAATTAATAATATGATAAAATATTAAATGTTGATTGTTAAAAACTTAGGGGCATAGCTCAGTTGGTAGAGCAGTGGTCTCCAAAACCACGTGCCGAGGGTTCAATTCCTTCTGCCCCTGCCATCATATTGGCGATGAAAAAGATATCGCC
>JAAYSW010000201.1 GCA_012523875.1 Clostridiales bacterium | reverse complement strand
TTATGCCATGAAACAGGAATTCTGATTGTTTGATAACCTTGATTTTTAATATTATCAATTATTGCTCTAGTAGTTTCTACTCCACACCATATTGTTTCAAGATGCAAGTTAGCTTCTCCAGCTGGAGCACTGTTAGATATAGCGTCAAATGTATTACCTAGGTTAATTCCTGCACCCATATCAGCGACAAACTTAAATGAATCAAGATTTGGAATATCTTTTGATTCAATGGATATTTCCGGAATTGTATATTCTCCAGTATATTCTCCATTACCTCCCTCAGGTCCTTTAAGTGTGTCAATCTCTCCTAGGAGATATTTCTTTAGTTGGATAATATCAGATGCGTCAACTCCATTACCATTAAAGTCAACATTAACTACCCCCTGTGTTGTAAGTGGATTTTTAGAATTTCCCTTAATAGCGATAAGGTCAAATATATCCACTATCCCGTTGCAATTTGCGTCGCCATAAAGTGTTTTTTCTCCTCCCGTTCCTGCCGAAACCTTTTCGCTTGAAAAGTTAACAACGCTAGCATAAGTTGCTGAGAACACCATGCTCGCTGCTAAAGCAGTAGAAATCATTTTCTTCACAAACATTTTTAATTCCCTCTCCTCCAGTATTTTGTTTTCTTACAAGAATGACTTTATATTCTAAATTTTCTTGTTACATTCTAGTATATCATAACCTGAATTTATAATCAATAAAAATTCTATTTATTTTTAATTAAAATAAAATAGATTGTAGTTTTAGCAATAATGTCTATATTATCCTTGTTAATGAATGGATTTATTTTTAAAATTAGGTTTTTAAAGATTTTAAAATTAGATATTATAGCTAAAATGATAAGTTTACATATAATGAGAGCAAGCCTTATCGTCATAGAAAAGTAATATTAAATTATTCATCAATCCAAAAGAAATAATTAGAAGAGAGTTATACTAAATTTTATTTTCAGTAAAGCTTGAAAATCATTAACTTTATGTTATAATATATATTAGGTAAATATTTTTTCTTTAATCCTATTAATTTGAAATTGAGGTGGTAGTTATGGATTCTTATCCGGAACCCGATAGTTATCAGAGGAGAAATAAAGGATTTGGAGCCATAACTAATATGTATATATATCTAGTATATGGCCCTATTAAAAGGAGGAACCATAAATGTACAAAGAAATTCTTAACCTTATAGAACAAGGGAAACATGTAGAAGCACGAAATGAAATTATGAATATGAACGCAGTTGATGCTGCACAATTATTTGAAGAAATTGATCAACAAAAATTATTAATAATCTTTAGGATTTTACCAAAGGATTTGGCCTCTGATGTTTTTACTCATATGACAAGTGAACTTCAAGAATATGTTATAGACTCTATCACTGACCAAGAAGCTACGGATATTATAGATAATCTTTTTATGGATGATGTTATTTATCTTCTAGAGGAAATGCCATCAAATGTTGTAAAAAGAATCTTGAGAAATACTAATGATAAAACCAGAAAGATTATTAATCAATTTCTTAATTATCCTGTATCATCAGCAGGAAGTATAATGACTATTGAGTATGTTGATTTAAAGAAAGAAATGACAGTTAGGGATGCAATACAATATATTAAGAAAATCGGAGTTGATAAGGAAACTATTGATACTTGCTATGTTATTAATAGCAATAGAGTTCTTGAAGGAGTTATTTCGCTTAGGAAATTAATATTAAATAGTGAAACAACGATTGTAAAAGATATTATGGATACGGATACAATTTCAATAAATACCCATGACGATCAGGAAGATGTTGCTGATTTATTTAGAAAATATGATTACAATGTTATGCCCGTTGTGGATAATGAAAATAGGATTGTTGGAATAATAACTGTTGACGATATTCTTGACGTTATCGACCAGGAATCTACAGAAGACATTCATAAAATGGCAGCTATGCAACCCTTAGAAAAAGAATACCTAAAGGCGAGTAATTGGACATTAGCAAAGCATAGAATACCATGGTTATTGGTATTAATGATTTCAGCGACTTTTACTGGTGCAATAATAGTGAGATATGAGGACGCATTGCAATCAGTAATAATTTTAACTGCATTTATACCAATGATTATGGATACAGGAGGAAACTCAGGTTCACAATCCTCAACACTAATTATAAGAGGATTAGCATTGGGAGAGATTAAACCTAGGGATATCCTAAAAGTTTTACGAAAAGAATTTTGTATAAGTAGTATTGTTGGCGTTTTCCTCTCTGCTATCAATTTTTTAAGGATATATTACATTGAAAAAACTGATTTATTAGTAGCTGTAACCGTATCCATTACATTGTTATGCACCGTTATTTTATCTAAAGTTGTGGGCGGTGCACTTCCCATTATTGCAAAAAAACTCAAACTTGACCCTGCAATTATGGCAGGACCACTAATTACAACTGTCGTTGATGCAGTAGCTTTAATAATATATTTTTCAATAGCTACTTTGCTATTAGGTATATAAATTAATTTTTTATACATTAATTTAAAAACATCTTTCTTGTATAAAACAGGAGGATATTTCAATCCGTCGAAAAGCCCCGAATTTAGAAGATGCGTCTTAGGATTTTTAATTCTGGAAAAATATTGGCATAGTCGTATTATTCGGCTATGCCACTTTTTGCGTCTCAACCATCAATTGTTAATTTTTGTCTTTTAATATCACTTGTGCCAAATCCTGAAAATAAAACTGGGCGTCCCCGTCAAGAACTAGAAATAATGCTGAGAATGTACTTGGTACAAACGTGGTTTTCGCTATCTGATGAAGCAGCAGAAGAATCCGTATACGATGGCTTTGCAATCAGAAATTTGTAGGCTGTATAGATCTAATGAACAGCGGCGTGCCAGTATAAACAACACTTTTGTAGTTTCGTCATATGCTCAGTGATAATAGTATC
>JAAYSW010000200.1 GCA_012523875.1 Clostridiales bacterium | reverse complement strand
TTTTTTGGGTGATAGATATAATGTTGCTTGTTGAACAAAAATTTGCACTACGGCATTTTTGATAAATTACTTAGATTAGAGCTATTTGAATAGATAAGGTCATTTAGTAGTAATGGATTTATTGTTAATACATACAATGTTATCCATGACATAATCCGAATTATATTTTATTAAATATAAGAATAGGAGAAAATTATGGAATACGCTTTTTTAATTTATATTGATAATTTAGTCAACTTTATTAAATTTATTGAAGAAAGTTCTGAATTAGAATTTTCAAAAGATGAAAGCAACCTTTATTTCGATTGGAGTAATTGTTTTAAGCTGGATGTGAAAGAAGAAGATTTAAACAAGCAAAACAAACGGTCTTTTGCGAAATATTGTAAAGAGACATATGGAATTAACATTAATATTCTTCTATACTTTAATATGGTAAATAATGAGGATGTAGACAGCCTTGTTTGGGGACCAAGAACAATGTCTTTGCTAAATAATATTATGAAGGAATTTAGCGGAGATTGTATTCTTTATACTAACGGCTTTGATATACCGATAATGGTAAGAAAAAACGGAGTAACGGTTGTTGATTCTAATGAACCATCAAGCAAAGTCTTTGACTTTGCTATGCTCGATATACCATATACGGATATGGTTATTGACAGTTAAATAGCACCTCGAGCAGAAATTTAAACGTTTAGTTTCAAATTCATTCGCTAACACTCCTGGAGGGTACACACAAGCCATTTCCAAAAGCAAAATAGGAGGAATAAAATATGCTATGCCCATATTGCTTGCAAGGTGAAATTGTTGAAGCAAAAGTAAAAAGAACAAAAGAAAAAATAAAAATATGTGATGAGTGCGATACGGTTTGGATTAATGATATATCTAATGAAAAAGGCATAAGTTTTGATATTTTTATGCAACAAAGAAATTGTCATTCATTATGGAGTGAATTAGTACTTTTGGAATGAACTCAGAAAGCGAACTGCTTAATTTTTTAAATTCTACTGTTTCAACTCAAATTCCTGTTGGAACAATAGGTTCCGATGGAACTGTTTATCAAGTTGAAGATAAATATTTAAATGTTGTGATTTCAAGTAATGGATTTATTGTTACTGCCTACAATGTTACCCACGACATAGCTCGAATTATATTTTACTAAATATAAGAATAGGAGAAATAAATTTGATTATAAAATTCGAGTTTGAATACGGTTCCGATTTTTCGTGCATATGGGGTGTTAATAAAGATTCTGTTGATAAATTAGGAGGATAGCATAACTTAAAAACAAAATTACACAGATGAGCTTATAAAGGATTTCGTATCCCCCAAAAATATAATTTAGTCATAGCTGAGGGTATAAAGACACAAAGCTTGAATTTTTTATCAATATTCTTTAAGAAATATGTTGAACTTTGTCTAAAAAGGTGTTAAAATAGTACTTAACGTAAAATGATTACATATGGAGGATAATTAAATGGAGGCTATTAACTTTTTTAAGAGGGTTTTAACAATCATAACCGTGGGTGTACTAGTGCTTGTATTCGTACTTCTGAACGAAATAAGGGCTGAGCATGTGTATGCTGATTACACGCATACAAATTTTTCTGCACCATGTGATGCTATTATAAAGGGAAATGAAAACACAGATTTGCAACCTATAAAACTAAGGGGTGCTGGAACTTATAATTTAAAATTAGAGAATGTTTATTTGGATTTAAGCAACACAAAAGAATGTGCGTTTTACATAGAAAATGGTACTAATGTAAACCTTATTTTAGTGGGTGATAATGTTATTATTAGCGGTGGTGGGAAGGCAGGCATTAGCGTAGAATGTGATTCTACATTAAAAATTGGTGGAGATGGCTCTCTTTTAGTAAGAGGTGGGAACTCTGGTGAAATGGGGGGTGCTGGGATTGGAGGTAGCTTCGGATTTGGGAATGGCAGCGTGGAGATAAATGGTGGAAATATAACTGCTGAAGGTGGATATCAATCTGCAGGGATAGGAGGCTCAAATAATATTGGGGGAAGCATTGAGATAAATGGGGGCATTGTTAATGCTAGGGGAGGTCATGGTGCTGCGGGTATTGGTGGCGGGTATGGAAGCCGTGGTGGAGATATCAGCATAAATGGTGGTACTATTATAGCAACAGCTGGAAGTAATGCTAATGATATTGGCGGAGGTGCGGACTTTAGTAGTAATAAGGGTAGCACTATAATAACAGGTGGTTCAGTAAATAATACGACTGGTTGCATTTCTTTTGGAAAATCTGAACATAAGTTTAGGTTTGATATCCAGATACCTAATTGTATGAATCAAAATATATCTAGCATGGATATTATGGGGTGTAATTATGCAGATAGAGATATATACACTGATTCAAAGGGGAAAATTTATCTATGGCTTCCTAGAGCATTTGATAATTGTGATATTAGTGTTGAAGTGAATAACGTAGTATATGCTGGAAAACTGTCTGTAGATAGCGAAACGGTGCTATTGGACACTGAAAGTAATACCAGTGAAACAGAATCTACTGCTGAGGGTATGGAAACAACTGAAAATATGATAACAACAGTAGAGCCTATTGAATTGGAAACAACGATTTCAAATACTGAAACAGCAAGCACAACGGAAACTTATTTGGAAGAAATTGAAACAACAATTACAGAAACAACGATTTCAAATACTGAAATAACAAGTACAACGGAAACTTCTTTGGAGGAAGTTGAAACTACAATTACAGAAACAACGATTTCAAATACTGAAACAGCAGGCACAACAGAAACTTCTTTGGAGGAAGTTGAAACAACAATTACAGAAACAACGATTTCAAATACTGAAACAGCAGGCACAACGGAAACTTCTTTGGAGGAAGTTGAAACTACAATTACAGAAACAACGATTTCAAATACTGAAACAGCAAGCACAACGGAAACTAAGAGAAAAGTAACAGAAATAGGGGAAGTAACGAGTAATATTAAAAATAAAGAAGAAAATGAGGTTAATATTTCAAGGGATGAGATATCCACAATAAAGAATATATTACTTAATAAGGATAAGTCAATGAGTGATTATGAAGTAAAAAATGTCTTCGATATTGTGTATATTAAACAAAGTTTTTTGTATGGGTAATTAAGACGTAAATTACTTGCAAAATTTAATGGATTTTGTTATACTTAATTAACAAAAGTATTTAAAGAATGGAGTGAATTAATGTCCATACCATTAGCAGATAGAATACGTCCGTTATCAATAGATTATGTGGTGGGACAGGAGCATTTGCTTTCAAATGGGAAGGCTCTTAGAAGAATAATCGAAAGTGGAAATATCCCTAATATGATTTTTTATGGTCCATCGGGAATAGGAAAAACCACCGTCGCAAGAATAATTGCAGAAAATACAAATAGGCAACTCTATAAGCTTAATGGTACATCTGCATCTGTTTCCGACATTAAGAGTATTATTTCCGAAGTAAATACTTTTTCAGGTCATAATGGTATATTATTGTATTTAGATGAAATTCAATATCTTAACAAAAAGCAACAACAGAGCCTTTTGGAGTATATTGAAAATGGCCAGATAACATTGATTGCATCAACTACAGAAAATCCTTACTTTTCAATATTTAATGCTGTAATTAGCCGTTGTACAGTATTTGAATTTAAACCAGTTTCCTCAAATCATATTATGAAGGCGGTTGAACGTGCCTTCACGCTTTTAGAAGAAGATATGAACACAAGAATTGGAATTGAGGATGGAGTTTACGAATATATTGCTGTTGGTTGTGGCGGAGATGTGCGAAAAGCGATTAATACAGTGGAGTTAAGCGTAATTTCTGGTGATATTTCTGTTGATGGAATTAAGGTTACCCTCGATATTGTAAAATCTCTTACCCAGCGTAGCAATATGAGATATGATAGGGATGGCGACCAGCACTACGATATTTTATCAGCCCTACAAAAATCAATACGTGGTTCGGACGAAAATGCGGCGTTGCATTATATGTCAAGGCTTATTGAGGCGGGGGATATTATCTCACTATGTAGAAGGCTTTTAGTTATTTCATCTGAGGATATTGGTCTTGCTTATCCACAGGCAATTTCAGTAGTGAAAGCATGTGTTGATTCAGCATTACAACTAGGTTTGCCGGAGGCGAGAATCCCATTGGCACAGGCTGTAATCTTGCTTTCTACTGCTCCAAAATCAAATAGTGTGGTTTGTGCTATTGACCTTGCTTTAGAAGATGTAAGAAATTTAGATTATGGTGAAATCCCTTCATTTTTAAAAGATGGGCATTATTCTGGTGCGAGTAGCCTTGGAAACGCTCAAGGGTATCTCTATCCGCATAATTATCCTAATGGCTACATAAAACAGCAATACCTCCCCGATAATATCAAGGAGAAAAAATATTATTTTTTTGGGGATAATAAACAAGAGCAATTAGCATTTGTTTACCGCCAAAAGATTACTGGTGAAAAAAAATAATGAGGTACTTATTTATAAAGTACCTCTAAAAATTATGTTGAATTATTTTATGTAGTGAATTTTGTTTCAATAATTTTCTCTGCATCCTCTGTTGTATATTTCCAATGGTCTATTTTATCGGAAGAAACGAAATATTTTAGCTCCTTATTAGTGTAGTTTGCATCAAAAACATCGACCACAATAAGTTTGACTTTCATCTTTTCAGGGATTAACGCTTTGATATATACGCTTGCATGCTGACCGACATTGACATTTTCCTTCGGTTCTGCAAGCCCAGCAAGATTTGGCGATAGTTCAATGAAAATGCCGTAGCTTTCAATAGAACGCACGATTCCAGCAACCGTTTCCCCAGCATTAAACAAGGCAGCATTTTCTTCCCATGTGCCAAGTAACTCCTTATGGGATAGCCAGATTCGCTCATTATCAACTGATTTTATTATCACCTTTATATCTTGACCGACGGTGAACCTATCTGATGGGTGCGAGATTCTTGAAACGGAAATTGCATCAATTGGTATCAATGAGGGAACACCGCAACCGACATCTACAAAGCATCCGAATTGTTCAAGATGTGTAACCTTAGCACTTATAATTGAACCTGATTGCAGTTTGCTTAAATAGTTTTCAAAACATTCTTCCTGAACAGCACGCCTTGATAATATTGCAAGGGGATTATCGTTTTCATCTTTAACAATGTTTATAACTTTAAAGCAAACAGGCTTATTAACCTTGGAAATTAATGCGATATCACGAGTGGTGCCATTATCGATACCAATAGCACCTTCAATGCGTGGAATAAAGCCTTTCATACAAGGTAAATCTACAATTAGGTTGTGCTCATTATCACAAACTATTGCCCTTGCCTCAAGGATTTTACCATGTAGCATGGCATCTTGTAGAGCAGAAGGGGTTTTTATAGAATTTATATTCTCAGCCGTGTCAATTAAACAGCCCTCCGGATAGTATTTTTTCATTTTTACCTCCCATATTTTCTCATATTATTAACTATGATAATATATGAGGAATTATCAAAAGATATACTATTAAATATCATGTCCCTTAAAATTTGTTATTAAACTTTGTAATATGGATGGATAATCCACCCATTGAAATTAAGAATTGTTCAACGAGTTTAATGGATTTTTCATCACAGGTTATACTAAGGCTTGTTGGATACGAAACCTCAGTTTCATTAATACTATTACCAGCAGATACGATTAAGGTAGTTGAATAATTTGCAGTGGGAATGGAAAATGGAATTAATGAATTTGCAGTAATTGATTGATTGCCAATGTGATTGGGTTTGGAATAGCTTGGTATATCTATGGATTTAATCCCAGGCACGCTCAAATTAATCCTATTTGCAGCAGCCTCTGCAGAGCTTATTGAATCAAATTCTGCGTGTATTGTTTTCAACATAAAATACTCCTTCATAATTAATATAATAAATATATTAATAGTTTTCTTCTTTTTTTAATAAATATTTAAAGAAATTATTGCCTTGCATTAAAAAATAGGTTATAATATAAGATAACACATTTTGAAATAATGCAGGGAAGCAATCAGTTTATGCTTGTAAAACGGAGGAGTATTATGGATGTTAGGCCAGAAGATAGATTGATAATGAAGAAAAACCACCCCTGTGGAGGTAATGAAATGTATGTTATTCGCTCCGGTATGGATTTTAGGCTCCGTTGTGTGAAATGTTCGCATGAATTTATGGTGCCGAGAAAGAAAATTGAGAAGAATATCAAAAAGATTATTAGAGATGGAGAGCAGTAGGATTATTGTTTATTTAGATATTAAGGAAGATAATTAATTATAGTAAAGGTAAGGGATTTATTGTATGTTTGAAAAATTGAAATTGACAGAAGAAAGATATAACGAAATTAATGAAAAGTTATCAGATATTAATGTAATCAGTGATAATAATCTATATAAACAATTGATGCGAGAGCATAAGAATTTGACTCCTATTATAGAGAAATATAAAGAATATTTGGCAGCTGAGAATGCATTTACAGAGGCAAAAGAAATACTGGATTCGCCAGGTGTGGATAAGGATTTTAAAGAAATGGCACAGCTTGAATATGAGGAAAACAAAATAAAAATTGAGAATACTACTGAAGAGCTGAAGATTTTACTTTTACCTA
The DNA here is from genome assembly GCA_012523875.1 of Clostridiales bacterium. Lineage (GTDB taxonomy): Bacteria > Bacillota > Clostridia > Oscillospirales > Ruminococcaceae > JAAYPV01. The sequence continues at coordinate 1,986 of JAAYSW010000200.1, read as the reverse complement.
AGGACCCAAATGATGATAGAAATGTTATTATTGAAATACGTGCTGGTGCAGGTGGTGATGAGGCTTCACTTTTTGCAAATTCATTATATAGGATGTATTCAATGTATTCTGAAAGCAAAAATTGGAAAATCGAAGTGCTTAATGCAAATGAAACAGAAGTTGGTGGATTTAAAGAAATTAGCTTTTTGATAAGTGGTGAGGGAGCATATTCAAGATTCAAATATGAAAGTGGTGTACATCGTGTTCAGCGTGTACCCGAAACAGAATCACAGGGTAGGATTCACACATCTACAGTTACGGTAGCAGTTTTAGTTGAGGCTGATGATGTTGAGTTGGAGATTTTGCCAACTGACTTGAAGATAGATGTATTTAGAGCAAGTGGTGCAGGTGGACAGCATGTTAATAAAACAGAATCTGCTGTTAGAATTACTCATATCCCAACTGGAGTTGTTGTTGAATGTCAGGACGAAAGAAGCCAACATAAAAATAAAGACAGGGCTATGAAGATTCTTCGTTCAAGGCTTTATGAGACCCTTCAACAGGAACAGAGTGATAAAATAGCATCAGAACGTAAAATGCAGGTAGGCACAGGAGATCGTTCAGAGAGAATAAGAACATATAATTTCCCACAGGGAAGGCTTACTGACCATAGAATTGGGCTTACTATCTATAGACTTGAGGATTTAATGAATGGTAATCTTGATGAGGTTTTCGATTCTTTAGCAACTGCTGATCAGGCAGCTAAGCTTGCAATGCAAGAAGATAATTAAAGCAGTAGAAAAAGATAGATAAAGATTGAATTTAAAATTATATCCGCTAAAAGGTGTTTAAATTTAAATAATACTTGTAAATATGTGTAGAAAATAACTTGGCGGTGATTTTTAGCAAAGAATTGGAGAATTTAAATGGGGGAAACAAAGCTTTTATCATGTAATGAAAATGATTTGGAGATTGCTTCTACACTGCTTAGGAATGGTAAAATTGTTGGGGTTCCGACTGAAACTGTTTATGGGCTTGGTGCAGATGCAACAAATTCTAAAGCTGTTAGTTCAGTGTTTATTGCAAAAGGCAGACCTGCTGATAATCCGTTGATTGTGCATATCTCAAGTATAGATATGCTTGAGAGAATAGCTTTTGAAATTCCAGATATAGCATATAAGCTTGCTGAGGAGTTTTGGGGTGGACCGCTCACTATGGTGTTGAAAAAGAAAGGAATTATCCCAAGCATTACTTCGGGTGGACTTGACACAGTGGGGGTTAGAATGCCATCACATCCTATTATAAAAAGGATTATAGAATTAGCTGGAATTCCGATTGCAGCACCATCTGCAAATATATCTGGCTACCCTAGTCCCACAACAGCAGCACATGTTATGAATGATATGGCAGGAAAAATTTCTGCCGTAGTGGATGGTGGAACTTGCCATTATGGGATAGAATCAACAGTGATTTCGTTTGATGATTTTCAAACAGTCAGGATTTTAAGACCTGGCTGTGTAACCAAAGAAGATTTGGAACAAGTATGCAAAAAGGTTATCATTGATGAGGCTGTTTTAAGCAATATTAAGGATAATAATTATGTTCGTTCTCCAGGAATGAAGTATAAACATTATTCGCCTAAAGCTAATATAGTAATTATTAATGGTAGCTTAGAAGGCTTTAAAAAATATATTTCCCAACACAATGGGAAGAAAATTTACTCATTAATTTATGATAAAGAATCAGGAATGTTTCCGTATCAACATTTAACTTATGGGGATAATAGTGTTGAACATGCACAACAATTATTTTCAAAACTTAGGGAATTAGACAAAATAGGTGCTGAAACGGTTTACGTTCGTACTCCTAATAAGGATGGGGTTGGACTTGCTGTGTATAACCGCTTGATTAGGGCCGCGGGATTTGAGGTGATAGAGTTATGAATAGTTTAGATGGTGTTATGGTTGTCGGCTTAACTGGACAAACTGGTGCTGGGAAAACAACAGT
>JAAYSW010000199.1 GCA_012523875.1 Clostridiales bacterium | reverse complement strand
TTACTGAGCCATTAATTGCTTTAACATCTAAAATTTGAGAACTAACAGTTTTTGAGCCATAATTAGCAATATCAGTTCTTGTAAAGTTAATTGGATATGTTCCTTCCTCAGCATCATCTTTAATTTTAAATGTAAATAATAATGTTTCCCCATCAAAAATCAAATCTGATTGCAACCCACTATCAAACCAAAGGGTTTGGATATCTTTATATTCAGGTCTTTTGGTTTGGCTAGAATTAGATGAATTATTTGAGCCAGAATTATCAGCTGACTCGCTATCACTTGATGCCCCATCATTAGCCTTGCTTGATTCTCCACCATCGGCCTTACTTGAATTAGTTGCACCTGAAGAAGAATCATCCTTTTTAGCTGGAGGTGTATCACCGTCTAGTAGCGTGAAACCATCGAAATTAAAAATAACATCACCGTCTTGCATTGCTTTGCTAATAATATCCTCAGCATTATCATTACTAGCTTCTCCTGAAGATTTACTTGAATATGGATTAAGCTTTGAATCACTGGATTCCTTTTCACAGCCAGCAAAAGAAAATGTCATTGCACTTATAATCCCTATTGCAATTAGGGCTTTTCTAATCTTTCTCATTTTGTACTCCTTAATATTTAAACTTTTTATACAATCTTATAATAATAAATCTATAAAATTTTATTTATTTAATTATACACTTTCGTCATTTAATTGTCAAGCACTTAGCGAATCTTTCATCAATCTTTCACCTCTTAAATTCGCAATTATCATGATTGACAAAGATTATTATTGCTGTTAAAATTATTATAACATGAATTTAGGAGATAATAGAAATGAGAAATATTAGCTATCGTGTTGCATTAGGCGGAATAGTTTCCTCACTCTGTCTATTTGCGATGTTCCTAACGGGAATTTTCCCTGTGCTTTACTTATTGTTGCCGATGGTTGCAGGGGCCCTTATAACTATAATAAACACTGAAATAAATTCTAGATGGGCACTACTTACTTATGCTTCTGTAAGCGTAATTTCGCTTTTTGTTACATTTGATAAAGAGGCAGCTCTAATTTTTATATTATTCTTTGGGCATTATCCTATTTTAAAAGAATTTATAGAAAAAGTTAGACATGTAATTGTACAATATGTTTTAAAACTAGCTGTGTATAATTTTTGTATAATCTTAAATTTTAATATTACAATATATATTTTAGGTATGGTAGAGGTAATAGATGAGTTTCAAGAGTTTGGCAAGTATGCCTTATGGATATTCCTAGCGATTACTAATATAATTTTCTTATTCTATGATTACTCTTTAAGTGGCTGTAAAACCTTGTATTTAAAATGGCTTAAGCCAAAAATAATAGGTAAAAAAAGATGATTTAGCCTTACTATTTACTATTCATTTTATTATTATACAATATCCCAAATATCCCCAAAACACCTGTGACAACAAAAATAATAACGCTTATCATTATATTCCCTTTTCCTATAGATGTGCCGATGAAAACTGAAGTTGCTATTGAAGGAGCTCTTGCAATTGTTGATAGCACAAAATATTTCATAGGGTTGATTTTTGTAAGTGGTACAACATAAGTCAATGCATCCTTTGGTGTTCCTGGCAACAAAAATAATATAAAAGTAAGCATTTCTAACCTTTTATTATCATTCAACAGCTTATGCTTATTCATTTTTTCTTCTGAAACAAATGAATAAACAAGAGGTTTTCCAAAACTCTTAACTAGATAATATACAATTATACTTCCAGATAAAATACCCAAATGTGTAAATATTATTCCCCAGAAGGTACCAAATAATAATCCGCCTAATATTTCAATTGGACCACCTGGAATAAACGATATTACCACTTGGAGCATGTGTATAAACATATATACTAGAGGGGCAAAAGCACCACTTTCCTCCACCTTTTGCTTTACTAAAAGCCTTCCTTCCTCGGTTCTGAGATTGGTTAAAAGAGGTATGGATAAAATAGTTATTGCCACCGATACAACTAAAAATATTATTATTGCAATTAATCTTATCTTATTCGTTCTATCAAGTTTTTTCATATCCATCCACCTTTTTAATATTCCTTTTAAAATATTTTATACATATACCTTTCCACTATTCATTATAACACAAAGCTTTTTTTCAAACAAGTATTGACAAAGTTAAAAAAGTATATTATAATATATTTAGGAAATGCAATGATAGGAAAAAAAGTTAAGCTACTCTTACAGAGAACTGCTGTTTGGTGCGAAGCAGTATTGTTGTTTAATCATAACTCATCCTTGAGCAGTCCACTGAAGCTTTAAAGTAGGTGTGAACGGGTTCTCCCGTTATAGAGAGACACATTGTTTGATGTGATGAGTGGGCACAATATAGTATAAAAATATGCTAATTTCATTAGATATTGATATTGTGTCAAGAAGAGTGGTACCGCGGAGTTTACTTCGTCTCTTTGCTGTAGGGGCATAGAACGGAGTTTTTTTATGCCCAAATTCACAAATAATATTTTATTTTTGGGAGGATAAGAATATGAAAAACTTTGAAAAGTATACTCGACAGTTTTTTGCACCGCCGAAAACTGAAATGAAATGGACTCAAAAAAATTACATTGGTAAAGCACCAATCTGGTGTAGTGTTGATTTGCGTGATGGAAATCAGGCACTTATTATACCAATGAGTCTTGAAGAAAAACTTGAATTCTTTAATTTTTTAGTTGATATTGGGTTTAAAGAAATTGAAATAGGCTTTCCTGCTGCTTCTGAAACAGAATTTAATTTCTGTAGGACTTTGATTGAGCAGGATTTAATTCCTGATGACGTTACCATTCAAGTGCTTACCCAAAGTAGAGAGCATATTATTTCTAAAACCTTTGAAGCATTAAGAGGAGCAAAAAATGCTATTGTTCACCTATATAATTCTACATCTGTTGCACAACGTGAACAAGTTTTCAAGCGTAATAAAAAAGAAATTATTGAAATTGCAGAATTCGGAGCTAGGCTTTGCAATGAATATAAGGAGAAAACAGAGGGGAATTTCCGCTTTGAATATTCACCCGAAAGTTTTACAGGTACTGAGATAGAGTTTGCAGCGGAGGTTTGTAATGCTGTAATTGATATATGGAAACCTACTGCTGATAATAAAGTAATAATAAATCTTCCTGTTACTGTATCACATTCTATGCCCCATGTTTACGCAAATCAAATTGAATATATGTGTGAAAATTTGAATAACCGTGAAAATATTATCGTTTCACTTCACCCACATAATGATAGGGGTTGTGCTGTTGCTGATAGCGAATTGGGATTGCTTGCAGGTGCTGATAGAATTGAGGGTACGCTTTTTGGGAATGGTGAAAGAACTGGTAATGTGGATATTGTAGTACTTGCTATGAATATGTTTTCACAGGGTGTTAATCCAGAACTAAACCTTGAAAACCTTCCTAAAATTGCTGAGGTTTATGAGCGTGTAACTAAAATGAAGATATATGAAAGGCAACCCTATAGTGGAAATCTTGTTTTTGCAGCCTTTAGTGGTTCACATCAGGATGCAATTGCAAAGGGCATGAAATGGCGTGAGGAAAATGAATGCACCCACTGGACAGTGCCATACCTTCCCATTGACCCTAGGGATATTGGTAGAGAATATGATGGCGATGTTATACGCATAAATAGTCAAAGCGGTAAGGGTGGAATTGGTTTCATTCTTGAACAACAATTCGGTTATGACTTGCCTGCTAAGATGCGTGAACATTTTGGATATGCTGTAAAGGATATATCTGATAAGAACCATAAAGAATTAATGCCTGATGAGGTTTACCAAATCTTTAATAAAAAGTATGTAAATATAATCTCCCCTATAAACCTAGTTGATACAGATTATAAACAGGTTGATGGCTTTAATGCAACTGTTACCGTAGATTTTAATGGCGAAAGGGAAATTGTTTCTTCTAATGGAAATGGTCGTCTAAACGCTGTTAGTAACGCTTTGAAATCAGGCTTAAACCTATCTTATTCATTACAATCTTATAAAGAACATGATTTAGAGGGTTCCTCTAGTTCCAAGGCTGTATCATATGTTAGTATTAAGGCTGATAATGGTATAATCTATTGGGGTGTTGGAATAGATACAGATATTGTGACATCATCGAATATGGCTCTTATAAGTGCAATCAATATTATGATAAACGAAAATAATAAGGCTATAAACAACTAATAATAAGTGTTTTACTATACCCCCTAAAAATCGGCATAGATTATACCTATGCCGATTTTGCTATTCTATTTCTTATTTGCTTCGCTTAATTCTTCTTCATTAATATCAAAGCCACCTGCTAATACAAAATCCCTTAATAGCTTAGAAATATCTCTATTTACTACAAACATCTGAGCCTTTTTGCCTGTTTTCTTTTCATGATAATCTCTTGCCTTATCTTTATCAATTGTATTTTCTAAAATCTCAAACCGCCCATATTCATTAATATTTTTTTCTGTAATATATGATTCAAGAAAACCTTTTAACAATTCCATGTCCACCCCAATGGCATTATGCAAATCTGCAATTTGTTTATTCTTTGCAGATACCTGGTATTCTGTAATATACTCCCTAAATGTTTTGCTCCCATCAATTTCTTCTTCCCCTCTTTCTATATCACGAAGGAAGATGTTTGCAAACTTTTGCTCCTCTTGAGATAAGCTTGCAAATGATTTATGTAGTTCATTAAGTGACTCTTGAATTTCTTCAGGAGGAATATTTGCTTGCCTTAAATTTTTTAAATATTTTTCAAATCTTGAATTCATATAATTTATATCTATTTTCCCAGTATCTATCTCTGTGAGATATCCATCTATATCAAATGGTAAGTCATAATTAGAATCACCATCGCTATCAAGCCTTGATAATTCCTTATATCTTTGTGCTAGTGTCAGGTATATCTGTTCATCCATTTCCATAGTAATATCTTCGTTATCTTCAAAACTATAATAGGTTTTCTCCATCGTATACCCCTGTACTTTTGCAGCTTCAAGATATTCATTAAATTCTGAGAATAATTTTGCGAACTTACCCTTTTCTGAAGAATCATCTGGTAATCTTTCAAAGTTCTGTATCTTTGCTCTCTCAAAAAGATATTTTATTTCTCCAGCTTTATCATTCATCTTCTTAAGATTAAAAGGTAACTGTTCTACAAATAAATCTACTTCCCTATCACCTGAATAATACTTAACAGCTTCCTCTATATTTCTTTTCATAGTATTAGGGTAACGATAATATCTTATTACACCAAATGGTTTATCTGGCCCAAATAATCTATTAGTCCTAGAAAACGCCTGTATAATATTCTCGTATCTAAGTATTTTATCAAGATACAAAGTATTAACCCATTTAGAATCAAAGCCTGTTAACATTTGGTCTACAACAATTAATATATCTAATTGCCTATCCCTTTCGTTTACAATCCTCTCATAGGGCTTTTTATGTGAAAGCCTTGATGATATATCTTTTTTAAATTTATCATGTGTAGAAAGGTTAAAATCCTGCCCGTATCTATCATTATAATCCTCCATTATCTCTACAAGTCCATCTTGTTTGAATAATGCTCCCTCCCCCTCACCATTGCCATTATTATCAATATTTGAATCAAAGAGGGCTGTAATTTTAAGTTCGGGTCTTAATTCTTTTATTAGTCGATAATATTTTATAGCCTCTGCTATTGAACTTGTTGCAAATATTGCATGGAATTTCCCATTTTGGCTTAAAGTAATCCAATTATCAAATATATCATTAACCACCATTTTCCTATGTTCATCTCTATCATATTGAATAGATTTAATTTCATCTTCTATTCCTTTTACATATTCGCCTTTTTCATTCTCATACCCTGCCATTGGTATTTTGCTTATATACTTTTGGTATATTTCCTTTTTCTTTTTATCCTCAAACACTTCTTCTTCGGTAGATACCTTTAATTTCCTAAGGGCTATTGCCTTTCTTAAATCCGTATCCTTATAAGTTTTAATTATATAGGGGTCAAAGCCTAAAACATTCTTATCTCTAATACCGTCGGCAATAGTGTATCTATGGAGTTCATCACCAAAAACTGTTGCTGTTGTAGAGTTTTTCTTTTTGTTCTTATCATATATAGGCGTTCCTGTAAAGCCAAAGAACATAGCATCGGGGAAAGTGTTTTTTATTGTAATAAGCATATCTCCAAAAGTGCTTCTATGTGCCTCATCCACAATGAAAACAATTCTTTTCTTGCTCATTATGTCTATATCATGGGAGTTTATACCACCCTCATCCACTTCAATTCTAGACATCTTTTGAATAGAAGTAACAATAAGAGTGTTGGAGGGGTCATTACTTTTAAGCTTGTCTATCAAGGTTTTTGTGTCCTCCGTCCCCTGTACATCATCTGTATCATCTGCAAATGCCCT
>JAAYSW010000224.1 GCA_012523875.1 Clostridiales bacterium | reverse complement strand
TTGCAGGCCTTACCCCTGGTCTGGTTACCGGCTTCATCCATGCCGCTTCCCCAGGCATTCATTGGGCAGTTGGCGCAGGCTCGCTGCTCGTTGGTATCAGTAACGATACCGGTACGCCCATCCCAAGAGCTGCACTCAGGGATGGTATCGTCAGAGTTGCGATCCCAATAGCCGCGTACCTTGTGCTTGAACACGATGACGCCGCGGAGCTCGCTGTGGCCGTTGCCGAAGGGATCCATGAACGTGCAGCTGTCCTTGTTGATTTTGAAACGAATGGGCTGTAAGTCCACGCCTTCCTGGCTTACCTGCAACTCTGTTTTGTACAGTTCCATCAGCTGCTGCTGTTCTTCTGGTGACAGTTCGCTGATATCAAATCCGGCCTTCACCAATGCGTTTTCAGCCATTGTTTCGTCCTCCCCTTATGAGTTGTGGTATTAAGGTAGCTTCACAATTTGTCCGATCTGTAATCTTCCAGGGTCGATACCCGAGTTCACTTGCCTGATTTCGTATACCACGGTCCTGGGATCCCTATTTGGATAATACGTGGCGGCTATCTGCCACAAGGAATCACCACGGTTGATAATCACTGCATTTGGCCTTTCAGCCACTGTCTCCGCAGCTGGCTTTGCGGTCACGGTAGCTTGCCTTGCTACAGCTGGTTCCGTAGCCAAAACCATCTGCGTAAACCTGCCTGCCCCGCGCAGTTCAGCTATCGAAAACGTAAGTCCAGCAACCATTCCTGCTATGATGATGACTATTGCGGTTATCCGTAGAGCCGCTAGAGCCGTTGCTTTCCTGCTGCTTGCTCTCACCGGTCCACACCTCCATCTCATTGATGGGAGCTGGGGCAGAGCCTAGCTCAGCCCCGCCATCAAGTGCAATCTACCAGCCGTCATACTCGCTACAGCCTTGAGTGCAGAAAACTCGTTGAACAGCCTGTCCAGCTCAAACTGAGCTGTAGAGAGTGCAGATTCGGCGTCCCTTAGCCTCTGCAGGGCTGTCTGATACTGCTTGTCCCCAGCCTGTCGCTGAGCGAGTTCGGCACGGCGAGCGGTTTCATTCGAGAACATAGCCTTGCCGGTTCTCGGGTCCACTGCGCTTTGTATATCAGCCATCAGTAGGCTCTCGGCCAGCTGGAGCTCACCCTTGGCCTCTTCCACGGCTTGCTTGGCTGCTTGAACGGCTTCCTGCTGCCGGGCAATCTGTTCTGGATAACTCATCAGCCGAGTGGTGAGCTCGTCCACCTGCAGCTGTTGTTCAATTTGCAGGGCCAATGCTATCGGGCCCCGGTGTTCTAGTTCAAAATTTCTGATTGCCATCTGGATCGTGATCTCCTTTCACAACCACTTCCTTGGAATTATGATGCGGAAGTGGTATAATAGGGTTGATGTTTTTTCAGTGGGGCGTCTTCCGAGGCGCCCTCTTTTTCGTTGCTGTCTTCATTATCGGTAGTCAGTGCCTGCACCACGTCAAGGATCTCGTCCACCATCTTAGTTGCATCTTGCATGGTGCTGACGACTCCATCCCAGTATCGCTTGCTTGACCAGTCTTGCCGAGCTTCTGCTTCTTCGGCCAATTCACTGTAGCGCTCGGTCATTCGTTGGTATAAGAATGCGTGTTTTTCGACTAGACGCCTCAAGGCGTTCAGTTTGACTCGACTTACGATCACGCTGTAGCCAATGTCGATATCAAGCACGCTGTGTCACCTCCATTCCAGTTAGCTGCTTAAGTCCTCTTATCGGTAGCTGGCTGATCAGCCAGGAGCGCTATTTGGCGTTCGATGGCCTGTGCTAACACCTCTGCCACTCTGTGCCTGATGCTGGTCTGCTGCTCTGCATCGAGGGTGTTGACTGGCACCCAGTCGTCACCTAGTCTGATGCTGATTATTGGAGTCGCCGTGGTAGCCATCTCTATCCCCTCCCGGTGCATCATATGCGGAGTCTGCCTGTCCTCTTGCATTTAGGCCGCATCGCCACCGCCGCTACCTTCCGCAAGCAATTGCCTGTGAAGCTCGACCATCTGTACCTCACGAAATGCCTTTCTCATTCTTGGGCCGGCAACTGGATCACCCAACCGGTCTGTGCCGGTCGCCATAGCCGCCTTTCGGGCCTGTCGTAGAGCCTGCTTAAGAGCTGATGTCCGCCCACAGAAGGCCAGAACCGTCGATGCCTGCTCACTCCTCATTCGCCCCTTGCCTCCTCTCTATGCTGTCTCACTCGTCTCCCCGTTGTCCACCCAGCCTTCTTCCATCCACTTGATCAGCAGCTGTTTCGGTATTCTCACCAGTCGCCCCACTCGCACATGTGGTATAGCTCCCTGGGCGCAGTAGGCATATACCTGAGATTGTGACATTTGCAGCAGCTTGGCTGCCTGTGGAGCTGTTAGTATGTCTGGATAGTCACTAAGATGTTTGCCATCCTGTGTAGTTGGCATGGTAGCCCTCCTTTCTCATGTGTAGTTGTCTAGGCCGCCTTTGCAGTCACCTGCACCTCGAAAGGTAAAGCCTGGACGCTCGCATAGCCCTTCTCAAACAGCTTTTCATAGCCCCTGATGGCCTGAGCGTCAATATCGAACTCATACCAATCCTGCCAGCAGCCCAATATCGTGTGTAAGGCAGCGAACAAATCCACCAACTGTTCTGCTGCATGCTCCATGGCTCGCCGGTCGATGTCCGTGAGGTCTTCAAAGCCACGCTTATTGGCCAGCCTCAATCCCCGCAGAGCCACCGCCGCCTCATCCAGCTCCTCAGCAACTACCTGGGAGACCGTCATTGGATGCATATCGACCCGGTCTAGATATGGCATGGTCATGAGGTTGATTGGACACTCAAAACATGCCTGGGCCCGAAGAGCCTCGCTCTTCATAGCCCGGATCGCTCGGCAGAGCACATTAGGCGGGATTTCTGTTTGCCCACGCTCGTAGTTGCTGATACTGGTGCGATCGACTCGGCACATTCTGGCTAGTGCGTCTTGGCTCCACTCTCTGCGGGTTCGCTCACTTCGCATGATCTCACCCAGTTTGCTTCTCATCGTTATCACCTCCCATCCTGGTTGGTGCGACTAAGTCTCACCGTTTTGTGCTGGTGTTGCGAATTGTCTGACTATATAATCTAATTGGGGTTAGGCAATGTGTTGCGCTGCAGACAAATCGTCATTGTCGCGTTGTGACACATCTTCGTCAAAAAAAAGTTCATCGACGGTTTGCCCTAGCACCCGTGCAATTGATTGGGCTACCTCCATTGATGGGTTTCTGGTTCCACGTTCTATATGAGTATAGGAGGCTCTGTCGATGCGAGCCATTTCGGCCACTTGTGCCTGAGTCATTTTCCTAGCAAGACGTGCAACGCGTAGTGAGGATCTCATGTGTATCGCCTCCTGTGTCGTTCTGACACCATTATACAGTGTCAGCTTGACACTGTCAACCTTTATCTTTCCGTTTTGTGTCTTATAGTGACATCCATTGCTTTCGTACATGCCGATTGATATATTGTTAGCAGGGGGGTGTGTCAGATAGCCACCATAGGAAGCAGAGTTAGGGATTTAAGAGACAGCCAAGGACTGACACAGGAAGCATTAGCAGCAAAGCTGGGAGTGGCAAGAGCCACGCTTGCTTCTTGGGAAACTGGTAGACGCTCCCCTGATGCAGAAACACTTAAAAAACTAGCTTCGGTTCTTCAGACGACTACAGACTACCTATTGGGAGCCTCACGAATCCAAAAGGTTGATCAGTCCCAGGAATCCATCTGGGTTCGTGAAACCCCTCCCACCGACATAGAACTAGAAGAATTGCTGAGAGCAAGTAACCCCAATTTCTTCGGGGCTCCGCTTAACGATGAGGATATAGAGGACATACTCACTTATATGCGAGTCAAATGGGAACGGAATAAGAAAAAACGTGAGAAGGGGGGCAAGAACTAGAAACGTCAACAAGCCGGGGCGTACCAAGCCAGGACCAATCACTAAGTACCTTCGAACGTCAGAATTG
>JAAYSW010000198.1 GCA_012523875.1 Clostridiales bacterium | reverse complement strand
TATTAATGTTTATACTGTCTTCAACACCTAAAACAAAGTTTTTGAGCAATATAATATCATCATTATTTACAAACCCATCTGTATTAACATCTCCTAAAACATATGAAGAATCATCCCATCCTAAGCTTTGCATATAAGCAGTTAAGAATAATAATGAAGAATTCATATAGACAGTATGCTCATTTGTTACCCAATCATTATCATTTTCATTATAGCATTTTGCAGCAAAATTAGAAATTCCTTTTGCATTTGAAGCGTTCGGCCCCCCCGGCATATATCCAGCTGGAACATCTGGAATATTATCATTGCTATAAATTGTACTATAAATTGTGGAGATTGAATTTTCGCCTTGACCAGTAACTAAACTTTTAGATAGGGGATTTGCCCCTAGAATCCAAGATAATGATGAAATGGAGAAAGACTCGATAATATCAGTTGGTTTATTAAGTAGCTCTGATGCTAAAAGTGCACCCATTGGAATACTTACAATTTGGTTATTTACACCCCAATAATAATTTCCGTGGTGAAGTGTATTGCCCCATGCATTATTATTCCATCTGTTTGTGATTATAGTGAGCCATTTATCGTACTCAGCATCAATCCATTCAACTATTTTATCATCAGTGTTATTTGATTTTAAATAATCAAGGAATGCTGCAAAAAACATTCTACCCCAAATATTAGCATAAGCATAAGAGGATTCAAAATATGTTGCCATGTTCTTGTAGTTGTTTTTAAAATAATTATGATACGCTTCATCATTAGTAGCTCTGAATAGGGCGGCAGACGCCCATAATCTATCCATTGAGTCATCATTAACTCGATAGACATCACTAGCAACAATATTCCTCGGATTGTTTTCAAGGAACACCCAAGCTTTTTTTGCAGCCTCAAGACAGGTGTTTGCAAACTCTAAATCAACATCGTTATATATAACATAAGCCTCTGAAAGAGCAGCTGCAGCACAAGCGGTATCATCAGTTGTGCATCCCATATTATCGTGAATTGTCCGTATGCCATCATCGCCCTGAACCCTTGGGTAAAACCCACCACTTATACTATCTTGCATTTTTAAAATCCATTCTATTTCCCATCTTATCTCGTCTAAAATATCAGGAATACCATTTCCACTCTCAGGAATGTTAGATTGACCATCATAGAACTGTTCAGGGAATCGGTCATAAGTCCACAATAAATCAGATACTGCAATGCTACCTACATTAACATATTTACCTAAATCTCCAGCATCATACCATCCCTTTGATACATCAATAACTTTTTCAGGAGATGAACGAAAGCTTGCCTGATAATCACCTGGGGTAGCATCATTCCTTGCAAAAACTCCAGCATATTCAGCATCTAAATCCCCTTGACGTTGCAGATAAAAAAACTTTAGTAAATCGACCATCATATTATCGTAAGCGTTATTCCCTATTATAAAGTTTACAGATTGCTCAATACCTTCGGCATCAACGGTTATATAATACCTACCCTCAGCCTCGAGTTCAGTAAAATCAGCCCTTAAAACCTTTTCGCCTGAATCTCTTGCATCAAATTCCGAAACAAGAGTAAGCTCTCCACTATATGAAATTTCTTCTGTATCTGAATTTACAATATAGAAGGT
>JAAYSW010000005.1 GCA_012523875.1 Clostridiales bacterium | reverse complement strand
TTTATCTTTTTGATTCAACAGAATTATTTGTAAATCATACTAATAAATTTGATGATGAATTTATAGATTATCTTAATAATATTGACCCTGATATATGTAGTAGAATAGGAAACCTTAACCTTGTTTCTATGAATCTTCTTCGTAAAATAGACGGAGAAGTAAAACCTGTTTCGCTCACAAGTCCTGATTCTATTTCCATGGAGTTGTCCACCATGAGTGCTTATCCAAAGAATTTAGGCGATAATAAAAAATCATATTTAACTGAAAATTATGACTTAATTGCTGGTAGTTATCCTGAAAGTCCAACAGATTTAATTTTGCTTGTTGATACAAAAAATAGGGTTGATTTGCACACGCTGAAGGCACTCGGCTTTGATGTTAAGGATAAAGAAACATTTAGTTTTGATGAGATAATCGGTACTGAATTTGTTTCCGTTCCAAATGATGAATACTATACAAAAACTGAATTTGGCTCATTTATACCTAGCACTAATTATGACAAGATGTTCTTATCTGAGGATAATATTAACTTAAAAATCACTGGTATTGTTAGAGTAAAAAAGGATGTAAAAATAGGTCTGCTTGCAACAGGAATTATTTATGATGATGAACTTTCAACAATGATTCTTGAAAATACATTGGATTCTGAAATAGTTAAGGCTCAAAAAGATTCGGATAAGAATGTGTTCACAATGTCCGATATGACTGAAGAAGAAAAATCAATGATATTGGCTACTCTCGGTGGGGATTCTACACCATTTGCAATTATGCTTTATCCAAAAGATTTTGAATCAAAAGATAAGGTAACTGCTTATTTAGATGATTATAATAAGGATAGGGAAGATGAAGATAAAATTATTTACTTAGACCTCGCTAGTTCCATATCTGAAATGACTAGTGGAATAATGGATGCAATTACGCTAGTGTTAATTGCTTTTGCTGCAATATCACTCGTAGTTAGCCTTATTATGATATGTATTATCACATATACATCTGTTTTGGAGAGAACAAAGGAAATTGGTATATTAAAAGCACTTGGTGCAAGAAAGAAAGATATTACTCGTGTATTTGATGCTGAAACCTGTATCCTAGGTGTGTTCTCAGGTGTATTAGGTGTGAGCATTGCAGCACTTGGTACAATTCCTATAAACATATTTATTGATAGTGCGACTGGGCTTAAAAATGTAGCATTCCTTAACCCTGTACATGGTATTATGCTAGTTATTATCAGCACAGTTTTGACAATGTTAGGTGGGCATATCCCTGCAAGAATGGCATCTAAAAAGGATGCTGTTGAGGCACTTAGAAGCGAATAAACTAATATCCCCCCACAAAACAATGTGGAGGGATATTTTTATTATTTTAAGGAAATCTTATATGGGGATTGACAATTACTTCTTGTTGCTGTATAATTATAAAACAATATATTATAAGGTGGCTATTTAAAATGGCAAAAAGAAAACGTTTTGAAACCGATTTCATCATTAACCAACCTGATGAATTTGTAAGGTTTATTGTTCAGGATTTCTTTAGTAAAGAGGGGTTTACATACACAGAATATAAGGGTGAATATGTCTGGAGGAA
>JAAYSW010000197.1 GCA_012523875.1 Clostridiales bacterium | reverse complement strand
TCCATAAATACATCACTTCTTGCAACCTCTTCACCTTTAATACATATTGTATATTGATTAGGATTAAGTTGTCCACTATCTTTTAATTGCACTGGTGGTATAATAAAACCCATATCCTCTGCAAACTGCTTTCTTAACATTACCACTCTATCAAGGAAGTTGCCCCCACTTTTTTCATCAACAAGTGGAATTAAGCTATATCCAAACTCTATTTTTATTTGCTCAACATGTAATAATTCATATAAATTTTCAACATTTCTATAATATGACGCTTCACTTGTTATCTCCTCAACCGGCATTTCTTCAGCGAGGTTTTCTACTGCAAGTTGTTCACCCTGCATTCTCATCAATAGGATTCCTAATAAAATCAATCCACTAGATAAAATAAGAACCTGCAATGCTGGAAATCCAATAAAGATAGTAAATAACAAAACCACTCCTGTTAAAATCAATACTGTAGGTTGTGATAAAAACTGCCTAGACATATCCTCAGCAAGCGTTGATTCTGATGATGAGCGTGTAACTACCATACCTGTTGCAACGGATATCAATAATGCTGGTATTTGTGATACAAGACCATCTCCTACCGTTGATGTACTATATATACCCATTATTGTATTAAAGTCACCCATGCCACTTAGCATACCAACTAAGACTCCGCCTATCAGGTTTATAAATGTTACAATAATAGACATTATTGCATCACCTTTTACAAACTTTGTAGCACCATCCATCGAACCAAAAAAACTTGCCTCACGTTGTACCTTCTCTCGACGATATCTTGATTCTTCTTCAGTAATTGTTCCAGAGCTTAAATCAGCATCTATCGCCATCTGTTTTCCTGGCATAGCATCCAAAGTAAATCTTGCTGAAACCTCAGCTACACGCTCTGAACCCTTTGTGATTACTATAAATTGCATTAATACAATAATTAGAAATATTACCAATCCAACTACAACATTACCACGTATAACAAAATTTCCAAATGTATCTACTATCTCTCCAGCATAACCATTATTAGTTAGTATTGAACGTGTTGATGATACGTTTAATCCTAGGCGTAGCAAGGTTGTAACTAATAGAATTGTTGGAAACACTGAAAATTCCAATGGCTCTTTAACATACATTGTAATTAGTAATATTACTAATGCTAATCCTATTTGTATAATAAACAAAAAGTCCAATATTGGTGTTGGCAATGGAACGATAAGCAAGAATACAATTACAATTATAAACACTGGAACTACATTCTTAAATAAACCGGCTAATTTTCCCATTTTACTTCAATTCCTTTTTCTTCACACTATATACATATGCCAAAACATCGGCAACTGCTTGATAAAAATCCTTTGGTATCTCTCCTCCTATATCAACTGCAGCATACAATGCCCTTGCAAGGGGTTTGTTTTCTGTTATAATAATATCATTATTCTTCGCTATTTCTATAATCTTTAATGCCACAAAATCAGCACCTTTTGCAACTAATATAGGTGCATTATTATCCTCAGAATCATATTTTAATGCAACTGCATAATGTGTAGGGTTTCTTATTATCACATCAGCCTCTGGCACAGCTTGCATCATCCTATTCATTGATCTTTGCCGCTGAATCTGTCTAATCTTTCCTTTTATCTGTGGGTCACCCTCAGATTGTTTATACTCTTCCTTAATTTCTTGTTTAGTCATTTTTAAATTCTTTTCAAAATCCCATCTCTGATAAAGAAAATCAAAAAATGCTAAAAATGCAAATATAATAGCTATGTTCTTTACAACTGTAAATATCATGTTTCCTGTTAAATATACTGCTTGATTCACTGACATATCCATCATCTTAGGGAATATTGATATAATTTCCCGCAAGGTATTATATGTTATAGTTACTAATACAGTAACTTTAAGTATCGCTTTTAATAATTCCATTACACCTTTAAGTGATATCATCTTTTTTATGCCACTTAAAGGATTTAATTTGCTAAACTTAAATTTAATAGATTTAAACGATATAAAAGCTTTTGTCTGTGCAATTGTGGGCAATACAGTTGATAGCCCCGCAATTAATAACATTGGTAATGAAGCAATCAATATTGTTAATGCCCCATTTAAAAATAATAGCCTTATATCAGAAGCTTTTAATCTTTCCTGAGTTTCAGTAAGTGAAAAACAGGTCTTTATTGATTTAATAAGTGTCTGGCTTGTTATGGGATAAATGAGTTTAAATGCATAGTATACCGCTATTAAGGATACTGCTGTTACCACTTCTTTGCTTTGTAATATACGCCCCTCTTTTCTCTCATCTTTCCTCTTCTTGGGTGTGGGCTTTTCGGTTTTTTCTCCTGCACCACCATTTGCCACTCATAATCCCTCCCTATGAGAAACTATAATCTTATTTATTTTCCTATGATTGCATAAAGTGAGTTTTGCAAGCTATCAAACATTATACCTATATAATTATCTATAAAGTTTGCCATTGGTTGTGAAAAAGCTAAAAGGATTATTAATGTAAGTAATATCTTTGACTCCATATTGATTACAAAGATATGTATTTGTGGTATCAACTTCATTAATACACCTAGGCAGATTTGTAAAATAAAATGTACTGCTAAATAAGGAAATGTAAGCCTTATTACTAACGAAAATGTATCGATAAATAAATCTATTGCAAAACCACTTATTGCATCTATATTAAATTGTGGAACTCCTACTTGAATAATGTCGTATGATGAGTATATAATCTTAAATAATAATAAATGGCTATTCGTTGTGAAAATATATAACATAAAAAACATATTGAGAACCTTATCTGATACTGCCATTTGTACATTTGTACCAGGATCAAATATTTTTGCCATACTTAATCCAAATTGAGTATCAAGAATCTCCCCCACACCCAATAGCATATAATAAAAAATACTGATTACATATGAAAAAAGAAATCCAATAAATAATTCTTTTATCAATGTAAAAACGAAAAACAATGTCCCATATTCCATTGTCCCAGATGGTTGTATCATTGGAGCAATCACAATTGTTACTATCATAGCTAGTCCAGCTCTAATTCTTGATGGAACACCCCTCTGGGTAAATATAGGATTAAAAGCAATTACACCCACCAATCTCACAAGAACCATTATATAAATATATATACTATCAAAATTAATACTCAGCATGTTATCCTCATATATTCGCTATTTTATTAAAAATCAAGTTGAAAAACTCATTAAATGCGTTCATCATTGTCGACCCTAATATTAAAAGCATAAGTGATATTACAATGAGCTTGGGAACAAATGTAAGGGTTTGCTCATGTATTTGTGTCGCCGCCTGAAATATTGCAACCAATAGTCCTATCACTATACTTGCTAATAATAATGGCCCTGCTACTCTTAAAGCTAAAAGCATTGCATTGTTGAATATTTCTAAAATTTCACCCTGTTTCGTAATATCACCCCATTTCTATATTTTTAGAACTTCGTTAACGAAACCCAACTATTAACGATTGAATTAGCAGTGTCCAGCCATCAACTAATATGAAGAGCATTAATTTAAATGGCAACGAAATCATTGACGGTGGTAACATTACCATCCCCATTGACATCAATGTACTTGATACAACTATGTCTATAATCAAAAATGGTATATATAGTAAGAATCCAATTAAGAATGCCCTTTTGAGTTCGCTTGTTATAAACGCTGGAACTATCACTGTTAAGCTTAGTTCCAATAATTTATCTTGCGAGCTAAACTCTGACATATCTATTTGTCCTACTGAATCTGATAATGAAAGAAACAAATCTAAATCTTCTTCATAAACCTGTTTTAACATAAATACCTTTAGGGGTTTAACACCATTGGCAAGTGCTTCTTCCTGTGTAATTTGATTTTCCTTAAAGGGTTTATATGCCACATTGTTTATTTCCTTTATTACAGGCGACATTATAAAAAGTGTTAAAAACAAGGCTAAACCTGTTAATACCTGATTTGGAGGGGATTGTTGCGTTCCCAATGCATTCCTTAAAAAAGATAAAGATATTATTATTCTTGTAAAGCAAGTTGTCATGAGCAAAATTGTAGGTATTAATGCTAAGAATGCTAGCATAAATAACAAATCTAATGCACTTGTTGGATCCCCTGCTTCACCTGAATTTATATCGATATTAATTCCAGCATCAGCATTAACATTCAAGCAATAGCACATAGACACTAGAATTATAATAATTACTATATTAATAAAGAAAAATATAAAATTCTTCTTCATATCATTGGAAGTACGAGTTTTAATCATCTTTTTCCTTCTCCAAAATTTCTTTTTCTTTATTTAAAATAGAAAACTTATTGCTTGTTATGTTCTTCAATATGCTTGAAAAATCTGTATTGTTATCACTATTCTCTTGAGTATGCAGAGATGATTCATCAATATCAATTATCTTTTCTATTTGATTATTAGTAATACCAAGCAACATAGTCCTATCTGTAACCTTCACTATAATCAGCAATTTATCTTGACTTAACGCAACCTTTTCTATGATTTTTATATTTTTACCACCAATACCCTTAAAACCATAACGCTTTCCTATGAATCTTGCTGAAAAATATGCTGCAACCAGTATTAATATAAAAAATATTATTCCTAAAATAATAGAGGTGAGCTGTTGAATTGTTCCTGGCAATATAACTCCTCCTTATTTTCTTAAAATCCAAGAAATTTATTTTTAAAATTTATTTAACAAAAAGCTACTATCCCCTACTATTTCGGTTATTCTTACACCAAAGTTATCATCAATTACAACTACATCCCCACGGGCAATTAGTTGTCCATTAACAATAACTTCAACAGGAGCACCTGCCTGCTTCTCAAGGTTTATCACTGTACCTTGAGCAAAGTCAAGAATATCCTTCATCTTAATTTTAGTCTTTCCAAGTTCTATAGAAACATCAAGCAATACATTCATTAACAAATCCATATTATTTTTCAATAACGGTGAACTCAAAACTGAATTATCAGTATTTTCTGAAAAATTGGGAAACTGAGTTTCTTGAACGCTAACGCTGGAATTTCTAATCCTTACAGAATGATTTGACTGTGGTTGATTTAAATTAAGTATTGAACCAACTGTTATTTCATTCCTTATATCATGAACCTGACTATCATTAGACGTTGTATTATCCCCTGACTCCTTTGGCTCTTTTGCCTGAGGGGAAGTTTTCTCTTCCTTAACCTCTTTATTGTAAGATGTTAATTTATTAATTGCATTTGCAGTATCTAGCGAGATTAGTAATATTAGGTCACTATTTAAAACCCCATTAATATCAATTTTTAATGAGATATAAGCTATCTTTTCTTCACCAATATCTAAGGCTTCTTTTATCGAATCCCTACCTTCAAACAACTTAGTTTCTGGAGGTTCTATTTCTATTTTTATATTCAAAAATTCGCTAAGTGATGAAGAACTAGAGTTCAGCATTTGGTTTGCTATTTCATTTATTGTGCTTAAGCTAAATTCATCAAATGAAAATTCATTAACATCCTCGTTTTCAATATTCATCAAAAGATTAAGTATCGTCTGTATATCAATTTTTCTAATTAATACTGCGTATTTACCTAATAACCCACTCCTGTATGAACAATCAATAATTAATCCATCATCATATCCAATTAGGTTTATTTCATCTACTTCTTGTAATATAACTTTCGATGTGCTTATATTAATTTGTTTGTTTAAAATGGTTGAAATTGCAACGGCTGCTGAACTCGCACTTATGTTTAAAACTTCTCCTATTGCATTTAATTCTCCATCAGATAAATTTCTTTTCCCCATATGACTACTCACTCCTTCCATTTTTCTTCCTAAACTCAAATTATGTCCTTTTTATTACCAATTAAAATTAACTGAATTTAGTCTCTTTCCATATCCACTACTCTCCAACTACTTCGCCAATTTCTCCACTATTCTCATTAGAATAAAAACTACCGAAAATTAATTCCCATTCATCTGATTTACTACTTGCCCCTTCAATTGGTATTACCACAATCTCAACACGGCGATTTTGCATACGCCCTTCTTCTGTATCATTATCTGCAACTGGGTAATCGTTTCCTAATCCAATTGCAATAAGCTGAGTTGAGGCGAGCCTACAAACCTTTTCAAAATAATTTGAAATAACTGTTGCACGCATTGACGAAAGCGTTCTTTCATCAACGCTAGAATACGGTGCATTAGCAGTATATCCTTTTATTACAACTTTTGATATCGCATTCTCATACTTTTTTAATGCTTCCCCCATAAATTCCATTATGGGATAACTAGTAGAAAGCATTGTTGATTCATCAGGATTAAATAAAACATTATTTGAAAATTGTATATATATATTTTCATATCCCTGCTTTGTTTCCGCCGATGTGCCATCGCCATCTGAAGTTCCATTATTTAATGAGCCCTTTTCAATGTAAATGCTATCAGACATATCATTTACTTCAATATGGGTTTTTAGGTAATTGTATAAATCACTGAAATCTACATCATCTGAGTCATCATCTTTATCACCTGGATTAATACTGTTTAAATCCCCAGAATTATCTATTAAATCATCACCGTCATCTACTACTGTAAATATTATCTGATCAACCTTTTCTGTACCATGAATATTAAAAGCCTTTACTAATTCTGCCCATTTATCCTCTTGTATAGAAGACATACTATACATTGCTACAAAGAATGTCATCAAAAGCGTCACCATGTCACCATAAGTATCCATCCAGCTTCCGCCTTCATCAATTTCCTGCTTCTTCCTTGCCATTTAACGACATCCTCCTTATTTATTTTTTTCTTTTCTTGTTTTCTTTCTGACCATAAGTTCCATCAGCTGACATTACCTTAGATGTCTGTGAATCTGGTAGCAACCTTATTAACTTTTCCTCAATAAACTTAGGATTATCCCCATCCTGTATGGCTTGTACACCTTCACTAATAATAGTTTTACATAAATACTCTTCATCATGACGTATTTTTAGTTTATTTGCCATTGGCTTAAACCAAAGGTTAGCAAGTAAAACTCCGTATAAAGTTGTAATAAGAGCGACTGCCATATTAGTTGCCAAGCTGTCTTGATCCGATAGATTTCCTAGCAGATTAACAAGACCAATTAGGGTTCCAACCATTCCAAATGCTGGTGCATATTCAGAAGCCTTATTATAAAATGCAATATCCTGCATATGTCTATCTGTAAAATAATCAAGTTCCATCTCAAGCAATGTTTTTACTTTATCAGGTTCAACAGAATCTACTACAAGCAATAATGCATTTTTTAAAAACCTATCCTCAGTTTCGTTAAGCTTATCTTCAATTGCTAATAATCCATTCATTCTTGCTTCCTTTGCAAAAGTAACAATTTGATCTATGTAGATATATGGATCATGCTTTTCTGGAAAGAGAACCACCTTAAAATGTTTCCCAATCTTTGTGAATGTAGAAAGAGGATATGATACCATAAGGGCACCTACAGTACCTCCGACAACTATTGCTAGAGATGGTACATCCCAGAAGGACATAAGCTGTTTTGTGATTATAATTATTTTTCCTGTTTCGGGGTCAGAGCCTAACATTATTGAAACTAATGTTAAACCAATACCTAATATCCACCCTAGTATCGTCATTAAATCCATAAAATTGAACCACCTTTATTATACTTTTATGATTATTTCACTGAATCAATTATGTCCTTAAATACTTTCCTCCGAAACTGTAAGGTCATTTTCACAACGTCTTGCATCGATTCTTCAACTATATAAGTTATCCCATTAGTTAACC
>JAAYSW010000196.1 GCA_012523875.1 Clostridiales bacterium | reverse complement strand
TATCTATAATTTCATCATTTTCTTTTCGGCTAAGCGTACAAGTAGAATAAACCAACTCGCCACCAAGCTTTAGATATTTAGCTGCATTCTCTAGAATTTTATATTGAATATCAGCCAAGCCTTCAAATTCCTTAGGGTCTTTATACTTTATTTCTGGTTTTTTTCGTATTACCCCCAAACCCGAACAGGGGACATCGCATAGAACCTTATCAGCCAATGGGATATTCTCATTAAATTCAAGAGCATCCCCTATTCCTGCTTTGATATTTTTCAAATGCAACCTTTCTGCCCCACTCCTTATAAGCTCCACCCTTTTTTCATACAAATCAAAAGCATGAACTATTCCTGTTCCATTCAAAAGTTCAGCGATTGTAAATGCTTTCCCCCCAGGAGCAGAGCATAGGTCCAACACTATTTCATTCTCTTTTACATTCAAAGCCAAACAACAAAGCTGGGAAGATATATCTTGAACATGGAGATAACCCTTCCTGAATGCATCAGTTGCAGTAATATCCCCACCCAAAATCTCATAACAATTTTCTATAAAACTATTTTTTCTAATCTTAATATCACCAATATCATCCATTAACTTCTTTTCATCTGCAGTATTGGTATTAAGCCTTATAGTTACAGGAGCCTTTGTAATAGAGCTTTCAAGTAGTGATATAGCAAAATTATCCCCATATTCCCCTATCAACTTCTTAACAAGCCATTCAGGAGCCGAATACTCCAAAGAAAGCTTTGCGATTCTCCCTTTAGGCATTGAAATTTCTTTATTATCTCTAATAAAATTCCTTAAAACTGCATTTACAAATCCAGATGCACTCGTAAGCTTATATTTTTTCGCAAGCTTCACACTCTCATTTATCGCCGCACTATCAGGTACAGAATCCATATATTTAAGCTGATATAATCCGCACCTTAATATATTTAAAATGCTCAAATCAAGCTTATTAATTGGCTTTTTACTATATTTAGAAATAATATAATCAAGAGTAATCTTCCTCTCAATTACACCATAATAAAGCGATGAACAAAACCTTTTATCCTTATTTCCAAGCTGTGAATTATTCAGTGCATGGTCCAAGACCAAATTTGAAAATCCTTTTTTATCAAATGTTTTATTTAGCAGTTTTATTGCCAGAAATCTAGCATCATCCATAAATTATCTTTTCCTTCTATTAGAAAGTAGAATTAACCTCAACAAACTCATTATTGATGAGAATAATGCTGCAACATATGTTAAAGCAGCAGCAGTTAACACTTTCTTTGATTGAGCAAGCTCCTCACCCTCAAGTATAAAACTATCTTTAAGCGTCGCTAAAGCTCGCCTACTTGCATTAAATTCAACGGGCAATGTAACCGCCTGAAAGAACACAACGGTAGTAAAAAGTAAAATCCCAAAGGTTATAAAGGATTGAATGGATAGTATTAATCCTAGAATAACAAGTGGCATAGCAAGATTTGAACCTATTTGTGTTACTGGGATTATAGCACTCCTAATTTTAATAGGTGTATAACCTTGTGAGTGCTGAATCGCATGTCCAACCTCATGTGCCGCTACTCCAATAGCTGCAACTGAGCTACTATTATAAACTGAATCAGAAAGCCTTACAACATTAGTCCTTGGGTCATAATGGTCAGATAATTTACCACTCACATGCTCTATCCTTACATTATAAAGTCCGTTATTATCCAAAATCTGCCTTGCAACATCT
>JAAYSW010000195.1 GCA_012523875.1 Clostridiales bacterium | reverse complement strand
TGTATGATCTAAGTAAGGCAAGCTATAATCATGATTTCGACAGCGTGGCATACCAATTGGGTGGGGGAACAGTTTTAGTTGCAGAAGCTGGCGTTGCACACTACGGTGGTCAAGCAATGTCAAATGGCTTTAATGCTGTAAAAGCTAAAATTCCAACAAAATTAAAAGGTTCGTTGTATAATGGGGATTTAAATTTTGGAAGAGGTAAAAATAAAATCAGACCTGATATTAATGCACAAGGTGCACATAGTGTTTTCAAAAGAGATCCTGTAACAGGGGGAATTACAAATTATAGAACATATGCACCTAATCCTCAAAATCCTACAGGATTTGATGAGATTTTGGGGTATGATGGAGTTGGAGGTTCTCACCACAATAAGTTTACAGGACAAGATGTTGGAACTCCACATGTCCATGATCCAGCAACTCCTGGTAATGTAAGACCTCCGCACCCATGGGAAATACCTTAATGATATGGGAGAGATGATATGAGTATAATTAAATGGATTGAAGAATGGTTTTCATTAAACTGTAATGGTGGCTGGGAGCACGTCTATAATAATGTTAGAATTGAAACATTAGACAATCCAGGTTGGTTAGTTGATTTTAATTTACTGGATACTGGGTTAGAGAATAAGTATTTTAAAAAAATTCGAATTGACAATGGCGATAATGACTGGATATTTTGTTATATTGAAGATGGTAAGTTCAAGGGCAGAGGCGATTCCCGCAAATTAGAGGAAATATTAACTAATTTTAAGGAATGGGTAGAACAAGAGGAATAATTGTTGTACTTAATATTCATGCCGGCTTGGTTTTAATAAATTAAGTCGGCACTTTTTCTTGTGAATTCAATTATAAAATGGTATAATAATTACTGGAACAGTTTTTATATTCTTTCTGGTGGGTCAACAGTTTTAGTTGTAAAGACTTACATACGACGCTTTCGGTGTGGAAAAGAATATTGACGATGCTGACACCAATGCGTTCCGTTACTGCGGTGAGTATTATGATTCTGAAACGGGTACTATCTACCTCCGTGCAAGGCACTACAACCCTAATAATGGTAGGTTTACGCAGAGGGATTCTTTTGCGGGTAAACAGGGTGCTCCGTTATCGTTGAATCTTTATACTTATTGTCATAATAATCCGATTCGTTATATTGATCCGAGTGGGCATATTGTTATAGCTTTGCCAGCGTTGGCAATTGCGGCTGCGGCGGTAGTTGTAGTATCGACTACAGCAATAGTGGTGTCAAACAATCCTCAAGCACAACAAAGTTTTAATGAGATGACTTATGATGTTGAGCGAGGATTAAAGGACTTGGTAGATTCAAGCAAAAAAGCATTGAATAAAGTTAAAACATCCGTTAAATCTTTAGCTGTAAAAGCCAAAAACACTTACGAAACAACAAAAACGGTTGCAACAGTTGTTGGCACGTCGATTATTACGAATGTTGTAACAGATGCTATTTTATTTTATGCTAAGCGTACATCTACATCAACTACAGGAGAACCAAATACTACAGTAGATAGGACGGATAAGGATGGAAATGTTATTGGTGATAGGACTTATGGTCCAGATGGTAGGGCTGATACGGATACAGATTATACGGATCATGGTAATCCAAAACAACACCCCGTAGTTCCACATAAACATAGATGGGATTGGACGAATAATACACCAAAGAGAGGTCCATGGGAAAAACCATAAAACACAGTAAGAAAGGTGAAATTGAATGAATATAACATATGAAGAACTTAAAGAACTTCTATTAATAGGTCATGAAATTGAATTTGAATATAACAAAAAAAAATATTCCATTAATTGTGGACAAGATTATTGGTATTTAACCGAGTATTATAATAAAAATCAAGAGTTTAAGACCACAGAAGAATTACTGGAAAAAGGTAAGGTTAGGGGAGAAAACATTAAACAAATTTGGGATGATGTAGAAGTTATAGCTGTGTACTAAAACAGTACGATTTATCTTCGTGCTAGGTATTATAATCCTAATGATGGCAGGTTTACTCAGAGGGATTCCTTCGCTGGTAAACAGGGAGATCCGCTATCGCTGAATTTGTATACTTATTGTCATAATAATCCGATTGTTGGGATTGATCCTAGTGGGCATTTTAAATTACCAAACTGGGCAAAGATTGCTATTGGAGTGGCAGCCATAGGAGTAGGCGTTGCTGTAACGGTAGCCACAGGTGGGGCAGCAGCTCCTGCATTAATCGCAGGTATCAAAACTGCAGTTGCTGTTGGTACAATATCTGCGGGAACAAGTGCTGGATTATCGACGGTAAGTTCTATTGTACAAGGCGATGATTTAAAAACAACTTTGAAGAAAGCTGGTGGAGCCGCCGTTGATGGATTTGCTGATGGATTTATGACTGGTGGTATTATGGCAGGAGCAAGTATGACTTATGGGTCATTATTGAAATCTGCTAATGGTGTTAAAATCGGAACGACTGCAAAATCAAGTTATGGTAGAGCTACTATAGGTTATGGGAATCCTTCAACAAATGGTAATACTTTAATTAACATTAGCAACAAGGCTGGTAAATCTTTATTTAGGTTAGAGGCTGATGCTCTAAATATGGTGCATATGCATTATGGTGCTACTAAGGCAGCAATGTCAATTCACAGGACTGGAGTAATAAATACTATTGCGGGGGTAATTTCAGGTGATAAAAGTGCAAAAAAAAATCATTAAACTTTATAAAAACATAACGACAATTGAAATGGAGATTCAATGCTTTGATGAAAATCAATATAATGAATTTTCTTCACTAATGAAGTTCATATCTTTAATATCTGAAGGGAATAATATATTTATTGACTCGTATGGATTGGATTTGAATTCAGTAAAAGATGAAAAACTTTTACTGGGAATTGCAGAAGATTTAAATGACTCCCTAAGAAAATCTTTGTATCTAAAACAAGTCAACAACTATAGCCTTGATGGTAGTATTTTCAATTCAAGATATATGATTTTTTATGTTTTTAAAAAAATATAAAGTGGAATGATTTTCTAATGACGCGTAATGTTAAGACAAGGAAATATATAAAAAATGATACGTTAATAGCCAGTATTTCCTTAGGAGAATTAGAATCAGTATTGGTATGTATTAATAAGAATTTTGTTAATGAAGCAAATGAACTTATGAACTCACTTGAGAATTGTGGGTATAAAATAAAGTGAAATTAGTCGGTACCTTCTTAATGAGTATATTTCTCTTAATGCGACAGGAGAACTGTAAGATTAACGCAGTGCGTTTTTATTGGCAAATAAAATTTAAACTTAGTAGATTAGATATTAGTAAGCATAAAACATTCGAATAACAACAAGCCAAGCTCTTAAAGCTTAAAACACATTAAAATAATCTCCATTTCGCTTTAAAAGCGGAATGGAGGTTTTTATGCCCATATTCAAGCATTGTCAAGGTTGGCGATATGTAGGATACAATAAAGCATATGATTCTGTTTTTGATAGAGCAATAAAATTAACAGGCAATAAATCAGATAACTCCCAATTTACTTTTAATGTTGGTGATGAAGAATATGCGATTTGGATATGGAAGGGAGATTATGCAAACCTGGGTGCTGGTAATGAATTGGGGATTTACAGAAGAATGAAAGTGTGTGGAATTAGTATGCCATATTGGGAAACAGCCCCTGATAAAGCAATGCCAATACCGCTAAGTCTTAGTTATGCTAATGGTGGCGGAGAAATACTTTCCGTGCCTGAACAGACGGCTTGGTGGCCAAATGGGTTTAACCCTCAAGTTCAAAATAATAATGCTGCTGATTTTACAATGAGGGCAACTATGAATTTTTCAAATCAGCCAGAATTGTGGGATGGGTTTTATAATACATATCGTAATGATGAAAGAAACTTATGGAGCTTTAATGAGGGAAGTCACATTTCTACATTAAATTGGTAAGAAGGAGTGATTTTATGAAGTTAATCAAAGTATCATCATTAATTATGATTATACTTATATCGTTAAGTCTTGCGGGATGTAGTAGGTATAACGATGATTCTTTAATAGCAGACAAAAGGCTGAACAGTATCATATCCGCTCTTGAGAAGAAAGACGCTGAAGCATTAAAATCAATGTTTTCAAAAGAAGCAATGAAGGAAGCGGATAATATTGATTATGAAATAGAATATGTTATGCAATTTTTTGATGGAAAAATAATCTCTCAAGATGGCAATACATCTTCTAGTGAGCAAATGGGTGCTGGTGGAAAGCAGAGAAAAATTAGAGGGAGTTATATAATTAAGACGGATGTCGATATTTATAATATATTCTTTATAGAAAAAAGGAATACTGGTGTTCCTGATGAAAATGGTTTGTATGCCTTTCACATGATTAAATACTCTAAAGGAATTGAAACATTTTATTGGATGAACAAGCGAGTAAATTTTGCTGGTGTTTTGAGTTCTAATCCTGAAATATTAGAACCTGAAGATTATATAAACGGCAATATAAGAATTTTCGATAATCAGGATAATACTGATCTCAAATCACTGTTTTCTAAAAATGCAGTTAGTAAAACATCAAATCTTGATAAAAATATTAATAATGCAACTGAATTATATCAAGGAAAAATGACGTCGTTTAACGAATTAAATTCCTCAGTTGAAACCGTTGGAGACAATGTGATACTAACCTCAAATATAACAATAGACAATGAAATAAATAAGTGATATAATAAAACAGGATGATGAAAATGAAAAAACATATAATAACTGAAGAAGAATATAGGGTAGTCAAGAAGCTAGCAAAGGAAAACAAGCATAAGAGAGTGGACAAGAGATTGCAGGTCATTTTACTGCGTTTTGAGGGCTTGACCGACCAAAAAAATGGTGAAAAGTTGGGGTATAGCCGTAAGCGGGTGAGTCAGTTATGTGCTGAGTTTAAAGCTGTTGGAGCGACCGAATATGCAAGGCACAAATATGGTGGGAATCACAGAGCAATGTGCGTTGCTTGAAAAATTCAAGGAGAGAGCGAACAAGGGTGAGGTTGTATCGGCACAAGAAATTAAGGCTGAATTTGATAAAAAACGTGGCAAGGACACGGGCAGTGGGTACATATATATGCTTTTGGAGCGTCACAATTGGCGAAAAGTTATGCCGAGATCTAGGCATCCAAAGAAGGCAAGCGATGAGGTAATTGAGGCCTAAAAAAAATTAACTCCAGAGCACAAGAATTAAGTGAATCTTTCAACAGTTTCAACAGTCCTGATCGCAAAGTTCGTCTGATGTTCCAGGATGAAGCGGGGTTCGGTAGGATAAATAAGCCGAAATATTGTTGGTGCAAAAAGGGGTTTCGACCATCAGTTCCATGCCACCATATCCGTGAATATCGATATGCCTACGGGGATGTTGAGCCTCAAACAGGCGAGAATTTCTTCCTTGTTGTGCCATATTGTAACACTGAATGTATGAATGTATTCCTGGAAAAATTGTCAGAAACATATGCAAATGACTTTATTTTGCTCATTGCTGATGGAGCTGCTTGGCATAAATCAAAAGGTCTTAAAATACCACCAAATATCGAGGTTTTTTCCTTGCCTCCTTACACTCCTGAAATGAATCCGATTGAGCAAATTTGGAAGGAGATTCGCAAACGTGGCTTCAAAAACGAGGTCTGTTCAACACTGGCTAAAGTCGTTGAAAGGCTCTGCGATACCATCTGCTCCTTATCCCATGATACCATCAAAAGTATAACTAATCGGGATTGGATTTTGTCTATTGATTGACTTGAGATTAGTATGAGGTATCATGCTTGTACTATTCGCCATTGTATACAGTCAGAATGGAACTTCCTATCCAAACGGGACGAAACCCCTTCATGGGTTACACGATAAAACGAAAGGTGATTGTCCATACCAAACTTGTCCGCACAATAAAGCAAAAATACATTTTAAACTTGTCCTGCGGTTACACAAAAAAATGAAAGTCGGAACTCAAAATGAATTCCGACTTAAAAATCGTCTTATTTATATGTAAAATATGGATTGCCCACTGGGTTTGTACACAACAAAAAAAGCCCAGTGTTACTGGACTTTTTCATGCCATCTGTAAATTTTATCCTTTACAAGATGGGAATATGGTGCGAGTGACGGGACTTGAACCCGTACGCCTAAACACACGCCCCTCAAACGTGCCTGTCTGCCAGTTCCAGCACACTCGCATATCGCTTATAGTATTATACCAAAGGTTAATAAGATTGTCAAGCTATTTTTAATGTAACCATCAAATACCCCCACCTTGATAGCGATAAAACACCGCCCTATTGGGTTGGGCGGTGGAATTTATTTAGTTTTAGCTTAAGGATTTCAGGCGGATTTTCGCCACTCCTCCTAAACTATCTGATTATTTCTCCCCATTTTCCTTAGAGTGCAATTGCAACCATCTCCAACTACTAGCTTATATCACAGATTCCTGTTCTTGATAGGTGGATGGTGACGGTTACGTTGCTACTTCACAAGCAGAAAACAAATCTGAAGATATCGAATACGATGGTATATTCAATGAAAAGATATTCAATTAGATCTTCCAGAGGTTGGGGATAAAACCATGTTGTTACCTTGCACGCTTGAGGATTTTATCAGATATACCTGAAAAGCATAGGTAATGATGCACAATTAATATATTCAAATATCTTTCATATTTATTGTTGCTTACAAACATTACAAAATATCTTTACATTTGTTGGAAATAATAGTATAGTATTATTGAAGAAGTATTCCTCATATTGCTGTAAAGGATTGCGGAATCTTTGCATTTGAATCACTGATATTTACAGGGGTGAGTGATAGCAAGTTTACTTATCTTTGGTTGAGT
>JAAYSW010000194.1 GCA_012523875.1 Clostridiales bacterium | reverse complement strand
TTTCTTAGCAAATGTTCGGCTGGCACTAAGTCATCCATGCATATCATTTCCATTTGCAGTCTTTCCTCTTTCGATTTTCTTATCATTTTCCTCACCCCATCCTATTATACCATAAAACATCAAAAAAACCCAGCGAAAGCTGGGGCTTTTCGACGGGCTGAGGATAATAATTAAATAATTACTATCCTAATTTAAAATATATTTACTTATTAACTGCTATAAGAAACTTTATAG
This sequence comes from Clostridiales bacterium, assembly GCA_012523875.1. Taxonomy (GTDB): domain Bacteria; phylum Bacillota; class Clostridia; order Oscillospirales; family Ruminococcaceae; genus JAAYPV01. The sequence continues at coordinate 9,065 of JAAYSW010000194.1, read as the reverse complement.
TTTTACCGATTTCTTTAAACATTCTCTCGTGTTCTGTTTCAATGTTTTCAAAAAAGTTGCTAGAATGTAAATCAAATGTTCTATATTTAATTTCAAACTTCGCTTTTTCAAAATATCCTAATGATTCATTGAATAGATTATCATCATCGGTTTTAAACCATATTTCACCCATTGGCTGGAGAAAAACTTTATATTTTTCTAAGAGACGCTGATGGGTAAGTCTATGCTTTTTATGCTTTTGTTTAGGCCAAGGGTTACAAAAATTTATGTATATTCTTTCAACAGCATCATTACTATCAAAGCATGTGTCGATTTGTGCAATGTTTTTTATAAATATTTTAATATTATCAGCAGATAAATTATTTTCTGATAACTGTTGATCAATTTTTCTTCTTGCCATAGCCAACATTTCGTTTTTTATGTCTATAGCAATAAAATTAATATTAGGATATTTAGTTACAGCAGAGGATATAAAACCACCCTTACCACAGCCTAATTCGATATGTATCGGTTGGTTTTGGGGGAAACTATTTCCCCAATTCCCCTTATTATTCTCGGGATATTTTATGCAAAAAGGGCAAGCATCTAATTCTGGTTTAGCCCATGGTTTATGTCTAATTCTCATATTAAACTCCTTTAGTTTCAGCATATTTTCATAGTAATATTAAATTAAAATCTTTGTAAGGGATATTCTATTGACATTGAATTAATAATTGCTATAATATTAATATAATGCAAATTAAAACTTTATTGAAATATTTATTTTGGGGGGATAATTATGCAGAATATCCACTTATTCAATTTGACATTATTTGAAATTGGGTTTTATTTTCTGTACTGGTCGGCATTCGGTTGGATATTAGAGGTTATAGTCAGAACACTTGAGACGGGTGAGTTTGAGAACCGTGGCTTTCTTAATTCACCAATATGCCCTATTTATGGATTTGGAGTGCTGATCGTCTATACAACGCTTTCGTCCATCAAAAGTATCTTTATTCTTTTTGTTCTTTCAGTTCTTTTATGTTCAATAATTGAATTATTTGTTGGATTAGGTTTGCAAAGGATGTTTCACGCTAAATGGTGGGATTACTCACATGAAAAGTTTAATTACAAAGGTTATATATGTTTGAAAATATCACTTTTATGGGGTGTAGGTTGCCTTTTAGTAGTAAGGACAGTCCATCCAGCTATTATTAAACTAGTAACCCATATACCCTATATTGTAGGCAATATTATTCTCTTAATCGTATCAATTATGCTTATTATTGATACAGTATGTAGCGTTGCTGAGATTTTAAATTTTAATAATAAATTAAGGCAAATAGATAAGTTTTATAAAAAACTTAATAGTAGTTCAATAAAAATTGGTGGTAATATATCAGGTGAAGTTCAGGAGATAAAGCAAAAATATGATAAACTGCTAGAACAAGCTAAGAAAAATCGATTTGTTAAATCTTTTCCAAACATGAAATCTATTAAATATAACGATGCCTTAAAATTAATAAAGAAAAAAATCAATAAAAAAAATAATAATTAGGATAGGAGGGCATTGTATTGAACGCTCTCATTAATAACATATCAAAAAATACGGGATTAAAATATAATAAGAGTTTACATTTATTCTATGGAAAGTTCAAGGGCTATAAAATATTTATAAAACTAGATGTGAATAATGATTTATGTTATATATTTCTTTCTGTTAAATATATTAATAATACTAAAAAGTATACATATTCAGTTGAAGATATGAGCTATTTCGATAATGATATTGAAAATAGTGACTATAGTCAAAATGCTTATATATCAATAAATGAGGGTAGTAAGGACATACAATATGGTATTAAAATTCTTAAAGCTACCTGCCCAATGTTAGAAAGTATCTCATATAAAGATAATGAAATTATTTGTACAATAAAATCTGATAATGATAGTTTTGTTCTATCTTTATATACGGTTTTAAATGATATCATAAATTTTTGCGATGATAATAATTTGGCTCCCTGCTGTATTAATTGCGGTGAACCAAAGCAAACAGTTCAGTATTCAATAAATGAACATTTTATAACTGTATGTAATCATTGTTATAATTCTGTTTATTTTAAATATATTAATAAAACCAAACCTGAATATGCATCGCATGAGAGTTTTATTTCAGGTACACTAGGAATTTTAATTGGTGTTTTATTGTATTCAATCTTTTTATTTTTTTTAGATATAAAAATATCAAGTTACGGTATAATGGGGTTTATGAGTTTTATTCTATTTATACCAATTCTAATTGGTATAAAGTTGTATAAGGTTTTTAGTGGTGGGTTTTTTACAAAAAAGGCAATAATAATTACTTGCATCTCATGTTTGATTGTAATTTTTCCTGTGTTAATTTTAGGCGAGGCATATACAGTTACTAAAGATATAAAGCAGAATCTTAATTCTTATATTGATAATTATCGATTAGATTTAGAAAAAGAAATTAAAAATTCAAATGAAGAAATAATTAAAAAGTATAAATCCACAGAAGAATATTTTAATCAAAATTATAAAGAATATCAAGAAAATCTCATATCTAGAACAAAGATTTCTACATCTACAAGGCTTGTTTTAGAGGATTTAAAGAATAACCGTAGCTTTAGGTTAATCCTTTCCAAAAAAATAATTTGGTGCATATCGTGGTTATTCTCGACAATATTTTGCATATCTTTTTATAAATATAATTATGACAAAAACAGCAACTTAATACTGCTTTGTTAATTTACCATTATTACTCCCCATATAATCGTTTTCACTATATACGGTTAATAGGGGAGTATTTATATCATTAAGATTTTAAAATCTTATGGAATACCTTTTTACCTTTTCTAACTATAACATATTCATCTATGACAATAAGCTGGTTTGCATCTGTTATTTTTTGTCCATCCACAGATATTCCCCCTTGCATTACAAGCCTCCTACCTTCACTTTTTGAAGATGTTAATCCTGATTTTACAAGTAAATCAAGGATTCCTATCACACCATCTTCTAATTCATCGTTATTAAATATTGTAGTTGGCATATTTTCACTGCTCATATCACCACCGAATACTGATTTAGCGGCCTCTTGTGATTTTTGTGCATCAGCTTCCGAATGAACCATTTTTGTAAGTTCAAATGCAAGGATTTCTTTTATCTTATTTAACTCATTACCTGAATATTTGCGTTCCATTTCCTCTATTTCCTCAATTGGTAGAAAAGTAAGAAGTTTCATACAGGTAATAACATCATCATCACTAACATTTCTCCAGTATTGATAAAAATCATATGGTGAACATTTATCAGCATCTAGCCACAACGCACCTTTTTCAGTTTTGCCCATCTTTTTGCCCTCTTTTGTTGTGAGGAGGGTAAATGTCATACCATATGCTTCACCTTGTTCAACACGTCTAATTAAATCTACGCCACCAAGAATATTGCTCCATTGGTCATCACCACCGAGTTCAAGCTTAACTCCTTTATTTTGATATAGATAAAGAAAATCATAACTTTGCATCAGCATATAATTGAACTCAAGAAATGATAAACCTTTTTCAAGCCTTGATTTAAAACATTCTGCTGATAACATTTTATTTACAGAGAAATGTCTACCTACAGTTCTTAGGAAATCAATATAGTTCATTTCCATTAACCAATCACCATTTCTAACAATTTCGGCTTTTCCTTCAGAAAAATCAATGAATCTTGACATTTGCTCCTTAAAACGCTCAGCATTATAATTAATTTCTTCATTTGTAAGCATTTTTCTCATATCCGTTTTGCCAGTAGGATCACCAATCATAGTTGTCCCTGTTCCGAGTAGAACAATAGGCTTATGACCAGCATTTTGCATATGTTTCATAACTACTAACTGTAGGAAATGCCCAATATGCAGGCTATCAGCAGTAGCATCAAACCCAATATAAAAACTCATCTTTTCATTATTAAGCAGTTTTTCTATTTCCTTTTCATGAGTTGATTGTGCTATTAATCCGCGTCTTTTTAATTCTTCAAATAACGTCATATTCATCCTCCTATAATATAAAAATTAAATAAAAATCCCCTGATAAGAAAATCTCATCAGAGGACGAATCGTTATAATATAATTCGTGGTACCACCTCAGTTTATTAGCAGTGTGTTATTTCACGCTAACCTTAAGACACTATAACGTGTGTAATTCCGTATACCCCTACTAAAACTTATTGTTTTCAGGGCATAAGCTCCGAGATGTATTCACAATATAGTGATACCTTTTCACAGCGACCAAAGGCTCTCTGAAATCACTTAACATTGATACTTCTTCTCTTCATCACTTTTTATTTATATTATCACAAAAAAAAAATAATGTCAAGTATTCGACAACAATATTCGAAATTTAATTATGTTTTATGATATAGAGCGAAGAACAATACTAAGCATTGTAACTTAAATTGTAAATAGCTAATTTTTAGTAGTACATAATAGCGAGAATTGATATAAATTGCTTAATAATTTTGAACAATCACAGGCAGAATCTTTGTTAGGGAATATACCAAAAACAGCGGAACCACTCCCAGACATATGAGAACAGAGGGCATTATTTTCTAGCATTATTCTCTTAATGTTGAAAACATCGTCTAATTCAGTTACATTTTCAAAAACATTATAACAATATTTTGATAGTCTATTTATATCATCACTTTTTATTGCATTAAGAATTCCCTTTACGCCCTTATCCTGAAGGTTATACAAACCATCGATTTTTTTATAAGCCTCAGCAGTAGATATTCCACCCTTACCTTTAGCAATAACAAGATACATCTTGGGTGCTGGAGGTAGGGGAGTAAGAATTTCCCCTATCCCTTTAGCTAAAACAGTACCACCAGTAAGAAAGAAGGGAACATCTGCCCCCAATTCAGCTGCAATTTTATGTAACTCATCATAACAAAGTTTTGAATTCAAAAGAGAATTCAGGCCTTTCAAAGCAGCTGCCGCATCAGAGCTACCACCACCTAACCCTGCCTGATTAGGTATGTTTTTTTCGATATAAATATTAACGCCAATTCTATCAGCATTTATAAACTCCAAAAACTTCTGTGCTGCTTTATATACAATGTTGTTCTCATTACTTGGAATAGTAATATCATTTGTTGATACTGTTATGGTGTTAGTGTTATTTAGTTGAACAGTAAGAACATCATATATAGAAATGGTTTGGAAAACACTTTCTATATTATGGTACCCATCATCCCTAATACCAATAACATCTAAATAGAGATTAATCTTAGCCAGTGCTTTTAAAGTAATAGAATTATCCATAAAATCAATCCTTTTTAATTTTTTTTACAAATCTTTCTATTCTCTTAAGGGCTTCAATTAGATGCTTTAATGAGTATGCATATGAAACACGGATAAAGCCCTCTCCACTTTCTCCAAATGCATTTCCGGGAACAACTGCAACCTTTTCCTCATAAAGCAAACGCTCACAGAATGCCTCACTAGAAAGCCCTGTACTTTTTATTGATGGGAAAACATAGAAAGCACCTTCAGGATTAAAACATTCTAAACCGATATTATTAAGAGATTTTACAAGTAGCCTGCGTCTTTTGTCATATTCGCTGACCATATTTCTGACCTCTCTATCACAATTTTTTAAAGCCTCAATTGCAGCATACTGGCTAACAGTGGGCGAACACATTATTGCATATTGATGAATTTTTAAAGCTTGTGAAACAATTGGTTCAGGTGCTGCAAGATATCCTAATCTCCAACCAGTCATAGCAAATGCTTTTGAGAATCCATTAACCATAATGGTACGCTCTTTCATTCCATCAATCTCCGCTATGGAACAGTGATTTCTCCCATATGTTAATTCTGAGTATATCTCATCGGATAATACAAAAATATTATTCTCCATAAGAATATCAGCAATACCCTGCAATTCTTCACGGGTCATTATTGCACCTGTTGGATTACTTGGAAACGGCAAAACTAAAAGCTTTGTTTTACTGCTTATTTTATCTTTTAAGCTTTCGGGGGTTAACTTGAAATTATCTTCAACCTTTGTATCTATATTAATAGGGATTCCACCACAAAGTGTAACTATTGGTGCATAACATACAAAGCAAGGTTCAACTATAAGAACCTCATCACCAGGATTAATCATTGCCCTCAGTGAAATATCAATAGCTTCCGAACCTCCTACTGTTACTATAATTTCATTATTTGGATCATAGTTAAGACTATTGTTTCTTTTTATATATTCCGCAATCTCCTCACGTAGCTGTATAAGACCAGAATTAGATGTATATACAGTCTTCCCTTTTTCTAAGGTGGTAATAGCAACGCTTCTAATAGCCCATGGGGTAGGGAAGTCAGGCTCGCCCACACCTAAGCTTATTACACCATCGATAGTTTGAGCAATATCAAAAAACTTTCTTATTCCTGATGGTTTAAGAGTCTTTATTTTATCAGAAAGCACATTATCATAATTTATCACGGAGAAATAAAGCTCCTTTCGTCAACCACTTCATCCTCAATAAAGATACCTTTTTCTTTATATCTTTTCAGAACAAAGTGAGTTGCAGTGGATAGGACTCCATCAATCGTTGATAGTCTTTCTGCAACAAAAAGTGCAATATTCTTAAGACTCTCACCACTAACAGTAACTGCTAAGTCATAATCACCAGAAATAAGGGAAATGCTTTCTACTTCATCGTACATCATGACAGTTCTGGCTAAATCATCAAATCCATAATCACGTTTTGGGGTAACCTTTAATTCTATAAAGGCAGTAACGGTGTCTTTACTTGTTACTTCATCATTTAAAATTACGCTATATCCCTTTATAGTTCCTTTTTTTTCATAATCTTCTATTCTTTTCGCAATGCCATCTGGTGTATCGTCAAGCATTACTGCAAGCTGTTCATTAGATAGTCTAGCATTTTGTTTAAGTAAGTCTAATAACTCTTCCATAATACCCTCCTTTTATAAATTAACAAAATAAGGTTTTCTCTTTTTGAAATAACAAGTACTTACAAATCCAGCAAGCCTTGCTAATTCAATACCTTCGGGAATACCCCTTGCTAAGTCATAGGTTGAATGGGAATCAGAACCGATTGTTAAAATTTCTCCGCCTAAATCTTTATATAGTTTAATATAATTGAAATCAGGAAATGTTCTGCCATAAGTTTGTCTTAAACCAGATGTATTTATTTCTATCCCTTTACCCTTATTTATAAGCACCTTAAAGCATTCTGCTATAATTTCCTCATATGGTTTCATATCCACATCAATACCATAATTGCCAACAATATATCTAAGTGTGTAGGTAAGATGGCCAAGAACATCGAACTTCCCCCATTTACATAACTTTAAAACTTCAAGATAATTTTCTAAAAGAAGTGAAGGTATATCAACTTCATTATAATCAATAAAAGCGAAATCATCATAGTTAGGGAGCTGATGCATTGACCCTATAACAAAATCCAAGCGTTCATCTGTAATTATTTTTTCAGCAAGTTCAAAATCATGGGTTGCCTGACCGAGTTCAATACCAGAAATAAGATTTAACTTGTCATGGTATTTTTGTTTAGCCAAGGTATTATCTTTCATAGATTTTTCAAAGTCCAAATCAAAATGATAAGTATCATATCCATTTGGAGTGGCATCGTAATGTTCAATGCCATAATAGCGATTGACCTCACAATGCTCAGTTATAGCTAAAGCATCAAGTCCCAAAGCAATTGCCTGCTCACAGAGCTCAGGAACTGTATTTTTCGCATCAGGCGAATTAGATGTATGTGTATGACAATCTATCATATGGAACTCCTTTTTGATAATATATATGTTATGTCATAAATCAAAAAAAAATAAACAGCAAAATTAATAAATTCCATAGGTTTTGCTAACATTTTGTATCATAATGATTCCATTGCCAGGTTCTTCAATCTTAAGTTCTAAATTAATAGCATCAACAATCTCTTGCGTTGAATTGATATCGGATAGTATCAAAACAATTTCTTTTTCAGGTTCTATATCCATAGAAAATACCCTAGTAGTTTCATGGGTTCCAGCACCCCTTGCATTGATGATAGTACCACCCCTTGCTCCAGCCTTATTAGCAGCATCAATAACTAATTCGGCATTACCCTTATCAACAACTGTTAAAATAGAATTATACATGATATTATCCTCCCCTAAATTTTCGTTGATTTTTGAGTTAACTCCATTAACACCTAAAAAACCTTTCGCTGGAATGCTGAAAGTTATCCCATGATTTGGTTTATCAAAATGAAATCTATTATTTAGCTCTTCCATCACAGTATAGGCTAGTTTTTTTTCAGCCAGCATCATAATAATTTCTTTTCTCATCTCACACAAATCTAATAACTCAAGAATACGATTTTTAATAGTACCCTTGCCAAGAAAAATTGTTCCTCCTGTTATACCATGCTCCCTAGAATACTTGAGCACTTTGCTTCCATACCCATTATTAACAATAACATAAATTAATTCATATTCTTTAGTTATATCATTATGATTCATTTTTCACTATCCCTTCTTTTCTAGATTTAATTTTAAAAATCACTCCTAAGATTTGAATTGCGAGTACAGGAGTAAGTGCAACCATTGAAATTATACCAAAACCATCAATCAAAACATCCGCACCCTCAGTTGCAGATGCTACACCCTGAGCAAATGCAAGTATAAAGGTTGCCGCCATAGGTCCAGAAGCTACTGCTCCAGAATCAAAAGCCATACCAACAAATAACTTAGGAACAAAGAATGTCATAGCTATTGAAATTAAGTAGCCAGGCAATAAATAATGCCAAAGTTGTATTTGTGGAACTAAAATACGTAGCATGGATAAAGCAACGGCGACTCCCACACCTATTGAAAGAGTTAGTATTACAGATTTCCTTGATACATATCCACTTGTAACATCTTCAATTTGATGAGTTAAGACATAAACAGCAGGTTCTGCTAATATAGTTACTAAGCCTAGAATAAAACCTACTATAATTACAGGTAGCGTATTTCCACCTGAAACAATTCCAGATCCAATTGCTTTTCC
>JAAYSW010000004.1 GCA_012523875.1 Clostridiales bacterium | reverse complement strand
TGGGCTTTATTATTTATAGTAACAGTGTATTGCCCTTCTATTATATAGATAAATTCCATGCTATTATGCCAATGTTTAGCGACAAAACTTCCACTGTGTTCACAAATAAAAAAATGCATATCAATATTGTTTTTGTAAAAGATAATTTCATGGGGATACGCTTCCATAACACACCACCTATATATTAATTACGGATTTACATTTACATATTCATGATAACATAATGCTATAAAAAATACAATATAGAATCTTATTATAAAAAAGTAAGGAGGGCGATAACATGGTGAATGATATGACAAAAGGCAAACCGATGAAATTGATTTTGGCTTTCTGCATACCAATGCTCATAGGAAATATCATCCAACAGCTTTACAGTATGGTGGACTCAGTTGTTGTTGGTAGATATATTGGAGTTGATGCTTTTGCTGGTGTTTCGTCAACAGGTACGTTAACATTCCTTGTTATTGGCTTTGTGCTAGGGCTTACCAGTGGATTTTCAATTAAGGTTTCGCAAAGCTTTGGTGCAGGGGACTATAAGGAAATGCGTAGATATGCAGTAAACTCTCTATATCTTTCAGGTGCGTTCGCAATTCTATTAACAATTTTGACAGTTGCTTTTACAAGACCTTTACTTAGGGTGATGCAAACACCTGAGAATATTTTTAACTATGCATATGATTATATAATCATCCTTTTTGCGGGAATATCAGTTACAATACTATATAATATACTTGCTAGTATTTTAAGGGCAGTTGGTGATAGTAAGACACCACTGATATTTCTGGGGATTGCAGCCTTTATAAATATAGTTTTAGACCTTTTGTTTGTTATTGTTTTTGGCATGGGAGTAAAAGGTGTTGGTTATGCAACGATAATAGCACAGGTGATTTCTGCTATTCTATGTATAATTTACATAAAAAAGCGTTATTTTATTTTGCATTTTGAAAGAGATGAACTAAAGATCGACATTAGAAAATGCAAGGATTTAGTTTCCGTGGGAGTGCCAATGGCATTGCAATATTCCATTACTGCAATTGGTACTATTATATTGCAATCTGCGGTAAACACTCTTGGTTCTGACGCCGTAGCAGCAGTTGGAGCGGCAATAAGAGTTCAATCAATAGCTATTCTTCCGATGGAAACTTTGGGTTTAACTATGGCAACTTATGCGGGTCAAAACTTGGGAGCAAAGAAATATGATAGGATAAGATATGGCGTTAATAGGAGTCTTATATTGTCAGTAGCATATAGCTTAGTTATATATCTTGTTATGGCATTCTTCGGTGGAAGCATTTCACAATTATTTATTAAGAAAGAAGAAGTAGAGATTATAGGCGATATTGTAAGGTTTTTAAGGGTGAGTGGAGCATTTTATCCAACAATAGCAATCCTTTTTATAATAAGAAATGTACTTCAAGGCTTGGGTTATAGTGCAGTTACCATGCTTGCGGGAGTAAGTGAACTTTTAGCAAGAGGAGCTATAGCAATTGTATTTGTTGGCTCATTTGGATTTAATGCAGTTATTTTTGCAGGACCTATTGCATGGATTGCTGCTGATATAATCCTAATTATAACGTATATTGTAAAGCAAAATGAGTTAAAGCGGATGTGCATGGAGCCAACTAATGATGTAAGCTATGTAAAACAGGCTGATTCAAATTGCATAAGGACTGATTAGGCATTATTTTAAACAAAAAAGCTAGTATTCAAGAATTATTAATTGAAAATAAAGAATAAAGAGAATCACATAAATTGTGGTTCTCTTAATCTACATACAAACGAGGCATCAGCATAGAATTGATACCTCGTTTGTGAAGTTTTATTTTATTGTTATTATACTATGATTTAACTT
>JAAYSW010000193.1 GCA_012523875.1 Clostridiales bacterium | reverse complement strand
AGGTTGGATTGTAAAAATATTGACTAATAAGATTAAACAAAAGCAAGCTGAATACATGAACCCACATCTAGCCGATAATTATGAACTTTATGAAAATATCAAAGGTAATGAATTTAACTTTGGCAAATGTGAACTTGATGAAGAAATTGCTCGCTTGGATAACGAAGAACGCTTGATTTTATCGCTATCCGCATTGATGGGTTATACAAGTAGCGAAATAGCACTACTTTGTAAAATAAAGCCTGCAACAGTGCGAACTAAACTTGCACGAACAAAAGCAAAATTAAGAGAAGTCTTAGGTTAATGTAGAATAGGAGCTGATATTATGAATAATGATGATAGGATTAAAAATACTATGCAAAATCATGAAATTCCAAAGGAACTTGAGCCAGAAAATATATCAAAACTGCTAAAGAAAAAGGATATAAAAACAATAAAAAGCAATATCAAAACTTCAAAACGTAATAAAATCATAAGGTTTACTGCTACGGCAGCAGCCTGTGCAGTAATTGTTACAGGTATATCTTCTGTTTATAACCATAGTAAGAATGATTTAGGCAATAACAGCTTAAATACTGTTTATTCCTCCCAAGCAAACGGGGAAATGACTAATGTGGTGGGCAATTATATGACAGGTGCTAAAAGCTATAACGAAATATATGATGCAATCACTAAGAGTTATAAGCAACAACATAAGGAGGAGAAAGTCGGAGGAATTGCTGGCTTTTTCAATTCTATTTTTGGCAATAAGAATGCTGATTCTAATACTCTGGTTGGAGTGCAATCTAAGGCTGATTTTGCAACTGATGATGCTAGGGAAACTGAAGACATTAATTATGATAAGGGCACGAATGAATCTAGTGATAGCGATGATTTCTCCAACACGATTACACAGGTTGAAGGTGTTGAGGAAGCTGATATAATCAAAACTGATGGCAAGAATATTTTTTATACAGTCGGTCAAAAATTATATGCTGTTACTGCTAAAGACGGGGTTTTTGGTGAAATACAAAGTCATAAAATTAACGGAAATGTTATCTCTATGTTTCTTGTAGACGGAAAAATAGTTTTAATATACTCTGAAATTTCTAATTATTATTCAACTTATTCTGACGATGTAGATTACGCTACTGAAGACTACCGTTATGACATTATTGGTGATTCCACAACAGGCGTTTTAACGTTTAATATGTCAGATGGAAAGCTAAATCTTGAAAGCACATATACTCAAGATGGTAACTACAGCGATTCAAGAATGATTGGAAATACACTTTATCTGATTAGCAATAAATATAATATGCAGGTTGGTTTAATGGAAGATGCGAAAGACATTGAAACTTATATTCCATCATATAAATGTGGGAAAGAACCAAGCTTTGTTGAACCAAATGATATTCTGATACCAAGTAATTGGAAAAACGAGTATAGTGGTTTGAATTATGCAATAATCGGTGGCATTGATATTAATAATATGTCTGAACCTGTATCAATAAAAGCGTTGGCTGATTATTCTGGACAACTTTATTGCTCACAAAATAATATTTATATAACTGGTTCAATTTATGACAATAACGCTAATCGCACAAGTATTACTAGACTTGCAATAGACAATGGAAATATTCAACCAATGGCAACTGGCAAAGTTGATGGTTATGTTCTAAACCAATTCTCTATGGACGAATATAAAGGCTATTTCAGAATTGCTACTACTGTATCTAAATGGACTGAATCGAGAGATACTTTTATGGACAGTGAAGTTGCTTCTTTTTCACGAAATGAGCTAAGCAATAGCGTTTATGTTCTGAATGAAAAGCTTGAAGTTGTCGGCAGTGTTGATGATTTCGGTAAAACAGAAACAATTAAATCTGTTAATTTCTCAGGTGATATTGCATATGTTGTCACCTATATGCAAACCGACCCACTTTTTGCAATTGATTTGAGCAACCCTGCATCTCCTACAATTTTAGGCGAATTGAAAATAAACGGATATAGCTCATATATGCATAGTTGGAGCGATGGCTTGCTTTTAGGCTTTGGCGTTGACGCAGATGAAAAAGGCTTTGAAAAAGGCGTTAAGCTTGTAATGTTTGATGT
>JAAYSW010000192.1 GCA_012523875.1 Clostridiales bacterium | reverse complement strand
TCCGCATTGGATTTTGACGAAATTACTGTTGACGAAATACTTATCCCCCGTGTTAATGTAATAGGGGTGGAAATCAATAGCTCGATTGAGGATATTAAAAAAATATTTCTAACAGAAATGTATTCCCGTATGCCCGTCTATGAGAAAAGCATGGATAATATTGTTGGAATAATTACACAAAAAGATTTCTTTAAGTTTATGCTAGATGAAAAAAATAATATCCGTGATATTATGCAGGATGCCTTCTACATCTCTGGGCTTAAATTTATCAGTCAAGCCCTTCGTGATATGCAACGTTTAAAAATTCATATGGCAATTGTAATGGATCAACATGGTGGAACGCAAGGTATTATTACTATGGAAGATATTATTGAAGAATTAGTTGGGGAAATTTATGACGAAAATGACGAAATCTCCACAAGTATAACTCAAATTGATGAAAATGAATATGAGGTTTCTGGCGAATATAGCCTTAATAATATGTTGGAAGAATTGGATTTACCTGATGATTCAATTGAAAGTTCTGCTAATTCTGTTGGCGGATGGATTATGGAAATACTCGGACATATACCTGAGGAGAACGAAACAATTGAATATGGATTTTTTAAAATAACTGTATTATCTGTTAATGAACAATCAATAGAAAAAATTAAACTGCAAATCTCAGTAGAAAAAGACAGAGAATAAGGGGAGTGATGTAATGCTCACTATTTTTAATGTTTGCTTTGGAGTTGGCATTGTCTTAACACTGCTTAATACCCTATTAAGCTTATTGGGGGTTTTTAACTTCCTTGATTTTGATTTTGATTTCGACTTTGATTTTGAAATCGGTGATTTTGATTTTGGTTGCTTTTTGCCGTTAAGTCCAACACTTGCCATAATATTTATCACTATCTTTGGTGGCTTAGGAAGAGTTTTATACGGTGATATGAACATCATTCTTGTTGTAATAATTGCACTTACTGTCGGCTTTTTTATTACCTTCCTTATAAATAAGTTTTTTACAAAGCCTCTTAGGAAATTATCATCAAAGGAATCTGCTGATGCTTCCGATATAATTGGATTACCTGCAATTGTAAGTGAGAAAATCTTTGAAGGTGGTTATGGGAAAATAACATTTAAATTCGATGATAATACATTATCAGGCCCCGCAAAGAGTGCTGATGATGGGGAAATTAATACTAATGCAAAGGTTGTTATTTTAGATATAGTAAATAAGGTTTATATTGTCGAAAGACTTTAATAAATATAAATTTAAGGGGGAGTATTATGGATCTTTTTAATCAGCTGGATGATACTAACAAAACAATTGCTATAGTTGTTGCTGTAATCATCCTTTGCTTAATCAGCTTTTTGACTATGTGGAAGAAGGTACCACAGGATAAGGCAATGGTTATTTCAGGACTTAAAAAGAGGGTTATTTCTGGTGGGGGTGGATTTGTAATACCTCTACTCGAAAGAGCAGATGTTATTTCACTTGAAAATATCAAGGTCGAACTAGGTGTTCAAGAGGCACTTTCCATGCTTGGTGTCGGCATCTCTGCTAGTGGTGTTGCTGTTATCAAGGTTAAAAATGACAAGGAATCAATCCTTGCCGCTGTTGAGCAATTTAACACGGGTAATCTGCAAAAAACTATTGTGGGCATTAAGGATACTGCTTCAGATGTCCTTGAGGGGAAATTGCGTGAAATTGTTTCAAAACTCACTGTTGAAGAAATTTATCGTGATAGGGAAAAGTTTGCATCAAAGGTTCAAGAGGTTGCTGCAATTGACCTTATCGATATGGGACTTGAGATGAAGGTTTTTACAATTCGTGATATAAGTGACCGAAATGGTTATCTTGAAGCTTTGGGTGCTGAAAAAATTGCACAGGTTAAAAAAGATGCCAATATTGCAAAGGCTGAAGCACAGATGGAATCGGATATTAAAACTGCTGAAGCCGTTCGTCTTGGTGAGGCTGCTAAAATCCTTTCTTTAACTCAAATTGAAGAAAGCAATAAGGATAAGGAACTTAAAATTCAGGAATATAAAAAGCAAAGTGAAGCTGCTAAGGCTAATGCTGATATTGCATATGAGATTCAATCTAATATAGCTAAAAAGGAAGTTATTGAATCCGATATGCAAGCTAGAATCCTTGAAAAACAAAGGGAAAAAGAACTTGTTGATGAGCAGATGAGGATTGAAATTCTAAGGAAGCAAAAAGAAATCGAACTTGCTGAAAATGATGTTTTAAGAACTGAAAAAGAACTTGATGGTAAAATCAAGAAGCAAGCTGAGGCTGATAAATACCGTGAAATTGCACAGGCTGAGGCTAAGGCTGCATCCGTTGCACTTGAGGCTAAAGCTAAGGCTGATGCGGTAAAACTTGAGGGTCTTGCTGAGGCTGAGATTATTCAGGCTAAGGGTATTGCTGAAATTGAAATTGTGAAAGCTAAGGGTGCTGCTGAGGCTAATGTAATGAAGGAAAAAGCTGAAGCGTTTAAGCTTTATAATGATGCTGCTATGGCACAAATGATTATCGACCGTATGCCAGAAATCGCACAGGCTATCGCTTCACCACTTGCTAAAACAGAAAAGATTGTTATCATTGATAACGGAAGTTCTGGCACTGATGGACCTAATGGTGCGTCAAAGGTTACAAGTTACATAACTGATATTATTGGGCAATTACCTGAAACAGTTGAGGCTATCACTGGCTATAATATTTCAGATGTTTTTAAGAAAAAATCGAATGAAAAAACTATTGACGAGATAGGAAAGCCTATTGTATCCACTGTTGCTGATACAGTTGATGTAATTGATGACGCTCTTTCTTAAACTAAAATATAAAACGAGCATAGGTAGATTATTTTCTGCCTATGCTCAATTTTTTATGTAATTTATTCTGTCCAATCATCTATATTATTAATTGAAATTACCTTAAAACCAAAAGCTTTACGTTTTATAATGATTAATAAAAAAAAAGTAAATAAAATCACAGTGATTAATGCAAAAAACACTCCATTAAGATTAACGTGGAATAAATTATCCCTGAATGGCTTTTCCATAGCACTATTACAGAGAGTCAAAATAGCCAGTATTCCATAAGTAAAGATTAATACTATAAGTGAAATAATAGAACTCCAAAATGAGAATTTATTTAACTTCCACAAGGTGCAGATGTTGAAAGTAAGTAAAATAAGAAAAGCAAGTAAGATAACATTAACCCACCTATAATTAACAATTAAATTAAAACAATAGGTAGTAGTATAAAATAAAATTAAATAATATATTATTACAAATGTATCGCCAATCTTACCTAAAAGCTTATACCGTTCTTTTAAACTTAAATTCATATTTATTAACCCCCCTTTATTACATTGTTTATGCGATACTAAACAAAGTTACAACAATGTAAACAGAGAAAGCAATAAGGAACACCCATGATGAAAATACAAGAGGTGCACCTCTCTTGCGTTGTGCCCTAGTCGATCTAGGTAGACTTCCCTTTTTAGTTACTAATGAATAAATAAATAAAGCTAATCCACCAAAGATAATCAGAAGCATTAAGCTGCCGAAAATTATTGTAGCAATGTTCTCACCTAAATATTCATACCCAATTGTATTTAATATTGAAAAGGAATTAACCACCGCATGCACAATGATTGCAGGCAGTATTGAATTATGTTTGATTGTGATATGTGCTAAGAAAACTCCCAAAATAAATGCAAGAATCGCTTGCGGGATATTGCCGTGGAAAAGCCCAAACATTATTGATGTAAAAAATATGCCCGTCTTTTGACTTACCCTTGACATATTTTTTAATAAATAACCCCTAAACACCAATTCTTCCGTTATTGGAGCTACAATACAGGTATAAACAAGTGTAATTACAAATAATTTTGGATTTCTCCCAAATTCAAAATCAGGACTAGTTGC
>JAAYSW010000191.1 GCA_012523875.1 Clostridiales bacterium | reverse complement strand
TCCATACTTCCCGCAAGAATAACGTATGGAGTTTGTGGAATCATTCTTTTCCCAACAACCTGCAGGAGTTTAGGAATAATATTTTTATCGCCCCTGATTTTTTCAGTTACATTAGAAACCCCATCAATAATATTTATAAGCGGGCGTAAGCCTAATACCTCACCTGCAAATGCAGCCACTGCTGAAACTCGACCTGAACGCTTTAGATATTTTAGTGTATATGGAGCAAAATGCACCTCAACACAATCGAACCATTCCTCAAGATACGCTATTATTTCCTCAACTGGAACTCCACGCTGATCTTTTATAGCAGCCTGAATAACAGGATAACCATAGCAAGCAGAATAATTTTTAGAATCAATCAAATGAATTTTTAATTTTAATTTTGCGTCCTCATTTTCAGAGTAAAACTCATCTCTTGCCATAATAGAATTATTATATGTGCTTGAACCTGTTGAAGAAATAGATACATATATTAAATCAGTATAGCCTTCTGTATATGCCCTTTGATAAATTTCCTTAAACTCAATAAAAGTTATTTGTGCAGTTGCGGGAAAATCCTTAGAGTTATCCATAACTTGATAAAATTCTTCCCTGTTAATATCCTTACCCTCACGATAGTTTCTCTCATCAATACTTATAGGAAAACCTATTATCTCAACATCATATTTCGCCGCAATCTCTTCAGTAATATCACTTGCTGAATCCGTAAGTATCTTTAATTTTTGCATCTAAAATTCCCCCTCATAATTAAAATTTATTTAAAATCAATCCCACTCATATCGAACAAGATTACCCTGCCTTGTTAAGTCAGGATAGTCCCATTGCCTAAGAATCTCATAGGTGGCAATCGCAACAGAATTTGATAAATTAAGGCTTCTAAGTTCTTGCTTCATAGGTATCCTAATGCAATTATCCTTATTTTTAAAGAGCAAATCCTCAGGAAGCCCTTGATCCTCCCTGCCGAAAATTATATATGCATCATTAGGATATAAAACATCACTATGTACATTTTTTCCCTTTGTTGTAAAATAAAAACATTCTCCATTATTTTTTTCAAAGAAATCTTTAAGCCCATCATAATATCTAATATCGAGTTTATCCCAATAATCAAGCCCTGCACGCTTTAAATGTTTATCATCTATCTCAAAAGCGAAGGGTTTAATTAAATGAAGCGATGCTCCTGTTACGGCACAAGTACGAGCTATATTCCCAACATTTTGCGGAATCCGCGGCTCAACCAATACAATATTTAATCTATACACCATATAACATCTCCAAGACTCTCTAGTATATCCATTCTATCATTATATCATTAATCTTACAATTTTTCAATGCAATAATTATAAAAAATAACAATATAAACTTTAACAATATTTATTAATATCTTTTGTTATAGTATATGCTACATTGCTATATTGAAAAGCTCCTGATTTTGTCATAAAAAATAAATCAAGAGCTTCTATATTTTATTATAATTTATATTTTAACCTCTTATTATCCGAACTTCGATTTATAGCCTTATTTAAAGCTATATAGAGTTGGTTTATATCTATCGGCTTTGAGAGATGACCATCCATTCCACATTCAATTGATTTTTTTCCGTCCTCATCAAATGCATTAGCCGTCATAGCTATTATAGGAACAATCGTTGCATCCTCCCTATCCATCATACGAATCTCATGTGTAGCCTCCAAACCATTCATAATAGGCATACGAACATCCATTAATATCGCATCATAATAAAATAATTCAGATTTAGCAAACATCTCAGTTGCTTCCTTGCCATCAAAAGCAGGTTCAACAATAAACCCTGACATTTCGAGTATGGTTTTTGCTATCTCAAAGTTAAGATCATTATCTTCGACTAGGAGCATCCTCTTTCCTGAAAAATCATATTTTATAGTTTGAGTAGCAGATTCATAATTATTTTCGTCATTATCCTTCAGTTGCTCTAAATTCTTTTTTAATTTAAGGCTAAAGTAAAACTCTGAGCCTTCATTTTCCTTGCTTTTTACCTCTAGTGTACCACCCATCATCTTAACAAGATTGCTACTAATGGATAACCCTAAACCTGTTCCACCAAAACGCCTTGCAGTATTATTTTCAGCTTGTTCAAATGCCTGAAAAATACGTGTAATATTATCCTGACTAATTCCTATGCCCGTATCCTTTACAGAAAATCTTAATACAGCAAAATCCTCATCAGTTTCAACCTGTTCAATCTTGAGGATTACATCTCCTCCTTCGGCTGTAAACTTCAGTGAATTACCAATAATATTCACAAGCACTTGATTTAATCGCAATTCGTCCCCGATAAACGATGTGTCCTCATACATTTTAATAAATTCAAAATTAATTTTCCTCTCCTCTGCTTGTGGCATGGTAAGAATCTTCAAATCCCTAATTAATTTATTTATATTAAAAGGTTCATTATTTATATTCATCTTACCGCTTTCAATCCTTGATGTATCCAATATATCATTAATTAGAGAAAGCAGATATTTTGTTGAGGAATCTATTTTGTCAAGGCAATCAATAACTTTATCCTTATCATCAGTGAAGTTTTTAGCAATGTTAACCATTCCAATTATCGCATTCATTGGGGTACGAATTTCATGCGACATCCTTGATAAGAATTCCGTTTTAGCTTTACTTGCAAGGTCTGCATTCTTTTTATTTATATAAGTAGAAATAATTTTTGAAACTTCACGAAGAACTTGATTAGTATCTCTACGCCAGTTTCTATCTAGCTCATTACTCTCATAAATAATTGCACCCTTTAAAACCCCACTATCATAAATAGCATAGTAAAATTGCGTTCCAATATCTGAATCAGAAAACATTGAAAAGCCATCTACGCTTTCCTCATCTTTTTTAGTAACTGAAAAAAATCCACTAGCATCAAATTTATCGACTAATATAGCCACTTCATCATGTGAAATAGCAGTAACAATATTATCCCTTAATGGGCTTGATTTTCTATCCCATCGGTAAGTTATAGTGCTACTAAGCAGTTCAAAATTGATTTCCACTATAACCACACGACTAAGTGCAAAATCCTTTCCAATTCTGGATATAAGTATATTGATTGCACTTCGTATATCCTTTGTTTTTTCAAGGACATCAAAGGCAAAAGAAACAATATCATATTCATTTTCAATATGCGTATCCTGCTCAACCAAATTTTTCAAGCTTAGGAAGGAGATATCCTTTGAAGATAAAACTACATCCCCCTCATAAAATTTAATCCCATCTCCACCAGCCTCTATAATGCTATACATTGCAATCTCTGCTGATTTGATTAATCCATCGAAATCCTCAGTAAGCAATGTATCTGCAATGCCAATGCTACATGAAACCTTTATATTTTTATTCTCACCAACATAAATCTCTTTAACTTTATCACAAATCTTAGAGGATACTTCCCCAGCACGTTTTTCATCCGATTTTGTAAGATATATTACAAATTCAACACCATTTACACGAGCTATGACATCATTTTCATCAGTAACATCACGAAAAATAGAAGCTACATCCTTAATAACAGCATCACCGAACATATGCCCATAAGTGTCGTTAATTGGAGGTAGGTTATCAATACTTACAGCCAATAAATAACTTATTTCATCTGATGGCTTTTTTAATAGGTGCCTTTTTATTAAGGTCTGTGCAGTAGAAATATTATTTAGTTTTGTAAGCCTATCTACAAAATGAATTTCTCCTTGCTTATAATCACCCATTTAATAACCTCCCTAAATAATTTATACCACCTAATAATTATACATCATTTTCACAATAATTTCAACAACAATTCAATCCTTTAAAAATAAAACCCGCCAATTAACCCGTAAATCAAAGTTTATTATAAAAAGCACTTTCTTTTGTCCCTTTCCGATAAGATAATTCTCTCAAAAGGCATTATTATAAATAAAAAAAGTGAATTTGTTTAACATAGAATTCACTCTTTAATATAATGGTGCTAATTTATATTTTTATACCACTTCATTGGTCTTTCTCTTTTTAAATAAACTAACAAATGATGTTAAGATTGAATAAGCAGTTTCTAATATTGCACAATACTTATCAACCAAAACCACAACCATAGCTTCCTTATACTTTGGAGGTTGTATGTTTAAAGGGAACATATGCTTAAGTATAATATCACATTCACAATCATTGAGTTCAAAATGAAGTTTTGCATTCTCAAGTGCTATTTGCGAATGGCTAAATCCATGTAATTTACTCCCCTTTTCTCTTTTTTTGTTATGCCAATCATAGAGAAAAAAGTCATGTAAAAGCCCTGCCCTAACCACTGATTTTATATCGAAATTAAATAATTTTAATAATCTACAAAATCTATAACTATAATAAGAAACATTAATGCAATGCTGGTAACAAGTAGTTGAGCCGTGTTGAATATATAATTTCATTTGTAATACAAAAGAGTTATTTATTAAGCTTTCCACATAACTATGATATTCAAGAGCTATACTGTTTTTTTTATCTAATATGTCAATTTTAGAAGCAATTGCCCTCAACATAATTACATTTCCCCTTTACATCTATTTGTAAATATTATATCCTAAACACCCCTAAAAATCAATCCATTTTATAATATTATTTCTATATTAATTTGCCTCGCCATGAGCCTTTCTATATCTCTCACCATAATCGATAAAACTAATATTTAAATCCACATCTCCTTTAATACCGTCAATTCTTCCTGTGCTTGAGTACTGCCAAATTTGGTAGTTATATGTATATGAAGTTGTAGGATTATATTCAGCAAGCCAGAAATCATAATCTTTTAATCGGCTTAAATCAAGTTTCAAATATGCTTGTTTCCTATTCGCATAAACCATTGGTGTATAGCCAGCCGATTTAACCGTTTCGCAGAAGGCAATTGTTGCATTGGTGAGCATATTGACACTCATTCCATCCGTCCTAGCTTCATCATCATAAATAACTTCCCAATCATATACAACTGGATATGTAATCTTATAATCCTTTATAGCATCAAGCATAAGCTCTGCTTCCCTTATTGCCTCCTCAACGTTAATTGCCTGTGAAAAGAAATAAGCTCCCACATCAAGCCCTGCATTTAATGCTCCCTCTATATTTTTTTTAAAGTTAGAATCTATATATGATTCGCCAGTTTGATAACCTGTGTATCCCACCCTTATCATTGCAAAATCTATACCCGCAGCTTTAACCTTCTCCCAATTTATATCCCCCTGATGAATAGAAACATCAATTCCTGCAATAGATTTCAATTCATCATCTTCATAATAATGCTTCAACCCGTTTACCATCTTATAATTCTCATCCTTATAAGGACTGAGAGGAACATCTTTTAGCAAGGGAATCCATACCTCTCCAAGTGAAAAGTCATGAAAGAATACCTTTGCATCATCATCTGTATTAAATAAAAGCTCAAAATCGGGTTCCTCATAAAAAGTTGTAGTTTCTGTTGTTTCCTCCACATTCGTAGCCGTTTGAACGGATTTCTGCTCACTTTTGGCTAAAAGAACAGATAGCACAATAATAGTAGCAATAAGTAAAACTATGGTTATAATTGCTATAATCGGTTTTATCCTATTAAATAAATCTTTCAGGTTAATATTATACATCATTTATACCAGCCTCATCTCCATTTTCATTTTCATTTCAACATATATCGACATTCATAAGTATAGTTTAACATATACCACTTACTCTTGTAAATAGTTATTCAAAAATACTTATAGGACAAAATAAACCATATGCAAATGCCTATTTCTACAGCATATGCATATGGTGTGTTTTATGTTGATTCTTATATCTCTATTGATTAATTACCTGTCTTTTCAATAGTATCAAATCCATTGCATTAAGCACCTTATCTCCAGATAAATCAGCCAATTCAGCCTGTTTTTCATTAAGTGGCTTGCTATCTACAATATGTTGTTTCAAAAGTTTAATATCAGGAGCGGATATGCTACCATCTAAATTGATATCCCCCATCTGAACATCATCTCCAACATAATTAACTAATAAGTAATCCAGATATGTCCAACCCTCATCACTTACTAATCTAATAGTATTAGCACCAGCTTTTAACTCTACTAAAATAGCATCTGATTCAGTAAATATTATGGAATATGGGAAAAAGGCAGTCCCCACGGATTTACCATTTACATAAAGGTCTTGTGTTTTTCCAGCTTTCTCAAAGTTCTGCTGATAGCCATAGCTTAGGGCATATATTCCATCCTTACCTACAGTCACAGTCTGTTCGATATAATCTCCCTCACCTTGTAGATAAACATAACCAGTACCAGAGCAATACTTATAATCAATAATCTGTGTACCCTCATTGCGAGTTACTATACCATCTTCACATTCATATGCTCCCTCAACATTCCAATCGCCATTGTTTCCACGCTCATAACCATAAAGGTCAGTTGGAAGCTCATCTAATGTAATAACATATTCACTATTATAGATTTCATCTAGCATTTCTGGGGTATTCAATACGCCATCAGTAATAAAGCTTCCATACCACGGGCAGAAGTAAGACCACCATGCACCCTCATTAACCATATTATTAATATCAGGAATAGTATCATTTTCAGCCAATGCAACCATCTTTGTATCCCCTGTTACATTAACCAATGTAAGAAATACTGATGTTGCTGCACTTGTACCCCATCTATAAGGAGAACCCTCATATTTATCATATGCAACCATATCCACATATTCATCGCCTGGATACCATTGTGCAGAATTTGCATAATCATATAAATTTACTTCCCAAATACAATTGTTTATGCCATACTCTTCTGTTAATGTTGTATATAGCAACTTCCAAAGCTCACGATATACATCTGCACCAGCAGAGCCCCACCAGAACCATGCACCAGAGCCGTCTGTATTGTTGTTTCCTTCCGCCTCATGCAAAGGACGCAGAATTACAGGGACACCCTCTTCCTGTAAAATTAAAAGCTGTTCCGCTAAATCGTCAATTGCAGCCATAAAATATGCATATTCTTTTGTTGAGCTATCCAAGCAATTAGCTGTGTTAAATGAAGGGGTAGGTTTGTATGTGCATTTCTCCCAATCTAATTCTTCACCCAATGTATAACTATCAAAATCCTGTGGAACATTGATATGCCAGCAAGCTGTTGCAATACCACCACGCTGTTTTACCCATTGAATCATTCTACCAGTTGT
>JAAYSW010000190.1 GCA_012523875.1 Clostridiales bacterium | reverse complement strand
TAATTAAAGGCTTAAAGAATATTAAGTATGCAAGAGCTGATATAGAGCGTGAGCCTGGTGTTTATGAGTATGAAATCGAGGCTGAGGATGGCATTGATATACGAAGAGAGCTAAATAAACGTCTTGCAGAAAAGGGTTTCCCTATCCTTATGATGCGTTCGGCTGACCTTACTCTTGAGGATATATTCCTTAAAATCACAATGGGTGAGGGTGTTGATTTAAAGTCAAAATCTAAGAAATCAGACCGTAGACCTGAGGAAGTTTTAAAGGATGTTGAGTTTGGATTTGATGTAAGTGGTGTTATGGCAAAACACGTAAAAAAGGAAGGGGAACAAGAAGCTGAAGCTAAGGTAACAGCAAATAAAAACAAATCCTCGAAGGAAAAAAATGATGAAAGGGGAGGTAGAAAGTAATGGGTGCGATATTCAGACGCGAAGTTGGGGCTTATTTTAATTCAAGTATAGCCTATGTTTTTTTGGCAGTGTTCTTTGTGTATTCAGGGTTTTCCTTTTGGGCTACAACATTGTTAGCATCTACAACAGATATGACTGGATTGTTCACTGTAATATTTATATCATTAATTTTTCTAGTCCCTATATTAACAATGAGACTTTTCAGTGAGGAAAAGAAACAAAAAACAGAGCAGAGTCTCTTAACAGCACCAATAAGTCTTGGTAGCATGGTTTGTGGTAAATTCTTTGCTGCTTTAACTCTTTATACAATTGCAATATCTATATTCTTCGTTTATGCACTAATACTTAGCTATTTCGGATCTGTTGCATGGGGAATGGTATTAAGTAATTTTCTTGCATTATTCTTGGTTGGTGCAGCATTTATTGCAGTAGGTTCGTTTGTATCCGCATTAACAGAAAATCAGGTTGTTGCAGCGATTACAGCATTTATATCACTGATGCTACTGTGGCTAATTGATTCTGCGGCAACACTTGTTAGTTTCGAATCCTTATCAAAAATAATGATGAGTTTATCTTTCTATTCAAGATATACAGAATTCACTAGCGGTCTTTTTAACCTATCCAGTGTCTTATTCTATATCAGTGCAATAGTAATATTCTTGTTTTTAACAGTCAGAGTTTACGAAAAAAGACGTTGGGGCTAAGGAGGAGAACAAAGAATGAACAGCGAAAATAAAACTGAAAGCATATCCGAAGATAAAGCTAAAAAGTTTGATACAAAAAAACTTAGATATGGCACGCTTGCAACGGCTATTACTGCAATATTTATTGTAGTAGTGGTACTAATTAATGTTATTGCAGGCATAGTAATGGAAAGGTATCCCTTGAAGGTGGACTTAACTGCCAATAAGATTTATGAGATATCTGAACAAACAATTAAATATCTCAAGGGTATTGATAGTAGTGTTGAATTGGTTGTAATGTCAGATGAAACGCTTTATAAATCTAATCCTGATTATAAAAAAGCTGCTGAGATTATAGAAAAATATGCGAAGTATTCAGATAATATCGAAGTTAAGTATGTAGATATGCAAAAGCATCCTGATGAATTCGCTAAATATAATGATGAATACAGTGGTGAGATTGCCCAAAATAATGTAGTTATAGCTAGTGGTGATAAAATTAGAGTTACAGCCACCGAAAATTTATTTATTGTAGGTGCAAATTATGCAACTGGACGATATGAAGCTATCGGATTGCAGGCGGAACAAGTTTTGACTTCTGCTATTATGCATGTAACAAATGCTAATCCTAAAAAGGTAGCTATTATAAATGCTGAACCACATGCAATAAATATGGATTCGTTATTAATGCTTGCAAATGTTATGGATGCAAATGGGTATGAGTATGAAGTTATTGATTTGAAAACAGAGGAGCTTACAAATGATTTTAGCATTGCAATTCTAGTTGCACCAAAGGATGATTTGACAGAAACAGAGATGGATAAACTTAGGAGCTATCTGGATAACAATGGTTACTACTCAAAGAATATGCTATACAT
>JAAYSW010000025.1 GCA_012523875.1 Clostridiales bacterium | reverse complement strand
GGATTATAAAACATTATCAAGATATGTCTATCCAAAAGCAATTTGATAACGAGTCAAGTTCCATCTCATTATGGAGAATCCTAAGCGAGACTGTTTCTCCAAGTTCTACAAATAAATCAGCTTCCCCCTTACTTGCTGGTTCTGTCCTACGTTCAATTCTTACTGGTTCACCATATCCAACAGCGTTGTTTAACTCCATAATGATAAGGATTCGTGCTGAACGGGATATAAATTATTATAAAGCATCAATAATTAAAGCATATCTAACGAGATGTGCAAATAGCAGAAAATATGAGGAGGTTTTAACAGTGGCATTAAATGAAAAGAGTGATAATAAAGCCTATGTATTAGGAAGACTTTTTGCTTCTTTAGAGAGAGCACAGCAAGACGCAAGTTCATCAAAGTTAAATACTACCATAAAGGATAGATACTTTACATCTGCATGTGCTAACCCTGCAAGCGTTTTCCCTGTATTACTTAAATTATCAAATCATCACATTTCAAAATCTGATTATGGTTATTCTAGTGAACAAAGAATTTCAGAAATAATGGATATTTTAAGTGTTGATGACTCCCCCTTCCCAAAAAATCTTTCACTAGAAGAGCAGGGTGTTTTTATCTTAGGATATTACCATCAGAAAAACAAGATTATAAGTGATATTAAAACTTTATCAGAAAATAAGAAAAATAGAATGCAAGAGGAGGAAAATTAAATGAGTGATGTAATTAAAAATAGATATGAATTTACGGTGTTGTTTGATGTCGAAAATGGAAACCCCAATGGCGATCCTGATGCTGGAAATATGCCAAGAATAGATGCAGAAACAGGTTATGGAATAGTAACTGACGTATGCTTGAAACGAAAAATCAGAAATTATGTTGAAGCCGTAAAGGAAGATAGCGCTGGTTATAGAATTTATATAAAGGATGGTGTGCCTCTAAACAGAAGTGATAATGAAGCATATGCAAGTTTAGGGGTGGATGAAAAAGATGCTCAATCTAAGAAGGATGAAATCGATGATAAATTAAGAGATTTCATGTGTGCTAATTTCTATGATATTAGGACTTTCGGTGCAGTTATGACCACTTTTGTTAAATCAAAACTTAATTGTGGGCAAGTCCGTGGACCTGTACAGATATGTTTTGCTAAGAGTATTGACCCTATTATCCCACAGGAAATAACTATTACTAGGGTGGCGATTACTACAGAACAAGATGCAAAGAAAAAAGAAACTGAAATGGGAAGAAAACATATAGTACCATATGCACTTTATCGTGTTGATGGGTTTATTTCAGCTAATCTTGCAAAAAAGGTAACTGGATTTAACGAGGATGACCTCTCACTTTTATTTGAAGCTATAATTAATATGTTTGAAGTCGATCATTCAGCTGCTAGGGGCAAAATGTCAACTAGGGAACTTTTCGTTTTCAAGCATGAAAGTGAATTAGGTAATTGCCCTGCACATAAGCTTTTTGATTTAATAAAAGTAGAAAAAAAGGAAGGCGTGATAGCACCAAGAGCATATACAGATTACGTTGTAACTGTAGATGAAAATTCAATCCCTAAGGATGTTACGATGAAACGAATGATATGATGGAATATCATGAAGAGGATTTCTTAAGCCTATCAGGCATACAGCATTTTGAGTTTTGTCGCAGGCAATGGGCATTAATTCATATTGAACAACAGTGGGAGGAAAACCTGCGTACTGTTGAGGGGAATCTCTTTCATAAAAATGCACATGATGGATACTCAACAGAAAAGCGTGGAAATATTATTATTTCAAGGGCTATGCCAATCTTTTCTAGAACGCTTGGGATTAATGGTGTTTGTGATATTGTTGAGTTTCATCAACAGGAAAATGGTATCGAGCTTTTTGATAGGGATGGCAAATTTAAAGTCTTCCCTATCGAATACAAGCGTGGCGAACCTAAAGACAATGATATTGATATTTTACAACTTGTAGCACAGGCAATGTGTCTAGAGGAAATGTTCTGTTGTCATATTGAAGAAGGTGCGATATTTTATGGTGAAACACATCGTAGAATTAAGATTAAAATTGATAGCCATTTAAAAGATAAGGTGAAGGTTCGATTTAAGGAGATGCATGAAATTTATAAAAAAAGGCATACCCCAAAAGTTAAAACTACAAAAAGCTGTAATGCTTGCTCTTTAAAAAATATATGCCTACCTAAGCTGTGTAAAAATAAATCTGCTAGAGAGTATATTTTAAATAATATAAAGGAGGAGGATTTGCTATAAAAAAACTTCTTAATACTTTATATATTACATCTCCTGATAGATATTTATCTCTTGATGGCGAAAATGTTGTGGTAAGGGCTAATGAAATAGAAATTGGGCGGTTGCCCCTTCACAATCTTGAGGGGATTGTTACTTTCGGATACACTGGTGCAAGCCCTGGAATCATGGGTGCTTGTGCAAGAAATAATATCTCATTATGCTTTTTAACCCAAAGTGGTAGATTTCTAGCAAGGGTAATTGGAACAGTAAAAGGAAATGTTACACTAAGAAAAGAACAATATCGTATTTCTGATGATGATTATAAAAGCACTCTTATAGCACAAAACTTTATTATTGGGAAGTTATTTAATTCTCGTTGGGTTATTGAGCGTGCAATAAGGGATTACCCGTTAAGGCTTGATGTAGAGAAATTAAAGCATAAATCAATACTTTTAAAAAATTCTATAAAACAGGTAAATTTTTGTACAAACTCTGAACAACTTAGGGGTGTTGAGGGTGAAGCTGCTAGTACGTATTTTTCAGTATTTGATGATTTAATTCTTCAACAAAAAGATGATTTTTACTTCAAAACAAGGAATAAACGCCCACCCCTCGATAATGTAAATGCCATGCTTTCTTTTGCATATACATTGCTTACAAACACCTGTGCAGCAGCACTTGAGACCGTAGGTTTAGATCCATATGTAGGATTTTTGCACAAGGATAGACCTGGAAGAGTCTCCCTAGCCCTAGATTTAATGGAGGAGTTACGTTCTGTTTTTGCCGATAGATTTGTTTTGTCTTTGATTAATAAAAGAATCATCAATGCGTCTGGATTTATCAGAAAAGAAAATGGTGCTATCATTATGGATGACGCTACTCGAAAAGCCTTTGTTACAAATTGGCAAAACAAGAAACAAGAAAAAATAACACACCCGTTTCTAGAAGAGAAAGTTGAATGGGGAATGATACCTCATGTACAAGCTATGTTGCTTGCTAGGACTATCAGAGGCGATATAGATGAATATCCTCCATTTATGTGGAAGTAGGTGGAATATGCTTATTTTAATAACTTATGATGTTTCGACAGAAGATGCTGATGGCAGAAAAAGACTTAGAAAAGTTGCAAAACAATGTGTTAATTATGGGCAAAGAGTACAAAATTCTGTATTTGAATGCGTTGTAGATGCTGCAAAATATCGGCAAATCAAGGCTACTCTCGAAGATATCATAGATAAAGATAAAGATAGTTTAAGGTTTTATAACCTTGGAAACAACTACAAAAGTAAGGTTACACACATTGGTATAAAGGAAAGTTATGATATTGAAGGTCCTTTAATTTTCTAGTGCGAATATAAAGCATACATAAAAACCTTAGACTATTCGCACCTCATTTTAAACTGTAAAACAAAATAATTAATGAAATTCTTAGCAATACCTGGCATATAAATTTCATTTATATTTAATATTCGTTTTTTCTACCTTGTTTTTTACAAAAATGTATTAATATTTGTACATTTTTGCTGTCGCTCCCTACACGGGAGCGTGGATTGAAAT
>JAAYSW010000189.1 GCA_012523875.1 Clostridiales bacterium | reverse complement strand
ACCTACGCCCTTAGCAGGGGCGCCTCTTCACCACTTGAGTACTTCTCCGTATGAATGAAAATGAAAATATGGCGGAGAGGGTGGGATTCGAACCCACGGTTCCTTTCAGAATCACTAGTTTTCAAGACTAGCTCCTTAAACCACTCGGACACCTCTCCGCATTTAATCAGCTTTATTATATTATCATATATTTTTTAAATTGTCAAGTCTTTTTTTATATTTTTTATTTTTAATAAAAAACAAATGAATATTTACAAATATACAGCAAAAATAATTGGCTATGGCTTTATATTTAGATAAAATGGGATAAAAAAGACGGCCATAGACCGTCTAATAAAGATTAAGTACATTAGTACAAAGGACAATTTAGAATATATGAACTATCTTGGCTCACAAATAAGTTTGATAGCCGTTCTTTCTTCCCCATCAATTTCAATATTTGCAAAAGCGGGCGTACAAATTAAATCAATACCAATAGGTGCAAGATATCCGCGAGCAATTGCAATTGCTTTTATAGACTGATTAGCGGCACCTGCTCCGATTGCTTGAACTTCAACAGCAGACTTTTCTCTAACTACTCCGGCAATTGCTCCTGCAACTGAATTTGGTGAAGAATGTGATGAGACCTTTAAAACTTCCATTGTTGAAACCTCCTGAATAAATTTAAAAAGGTACTTTCTGATAGTTATTATACAACATATAAAAAGGTTTTGCAATAGTTTTTCAAATTTTTGTTCATTATCTCTCAATAATTTTGTCAATTTTAGTACATATTCCAACTTCTTCGGAAAATTCAACCACAATTGCATTTAAAAAGCAATTAGTATTCGCTTCTGTGAACTGTACAGGATACTTATATTTCAGCTTATTAACGGCGGGTTTAACAGCAACTCCAAGAACAGATATCTCAGGTCCTGTCATTCCTACATCTGTAATGTATCCAGTATGGCCACCGAGAATGATTTCATCATTTGTCTGAACATGGGTATGCGTTCCCATTACGGCCGTTACTTTCCCAGCGAGATAATGCCCCATTGCTTTTTTTTCGGCAGTGGCTTCTGCGTGGAAATCAACAAAAATATTAGGTGTGTCGATATCTTTTAGAACGGAATCAATCACGCTAAAAGGATTATCGAGAGCATCCATATATACAGTCCCCATTAAATTTACTATTGCTACTGAATACTTGCCATAATCCAGCACGCAAACGCCCTTACCAATGACTCCATCAGGATAGTTAGCAGGTCTTAGTATTGTATCCCTTTCAAAAATTTGAGATGAATCACGACGCTTAAAGGCATGGTTGCCCGTTGTAATTACATCAGCACCACAATTAAATAACATTTCAGCGGATGCCTTAGTAATTCCATTGCCTGCCGCAGAGTTTTCACCATTAATAACTGTAATATCAATAGAATATTTCTGTTTTATTGAATATAATTTTTGTTGCAGAAAATCGCAACCATGTTTACCCACAACATCGCCAATAAATAGTAGTTTCATGTTTTCTCCTAAAGTTTTATTTTATCATTGCATGATTTAATATTTGCTTATATTTTACCATATTTTTTTAAAAAACACAAGGACAAAAATCTTTGCTATTTATTATGATTTAGACAGAATAAATAATTAGGTATTATAACAAAAAATAAAAGAAAAATAACCTTATCAAGTAAAAATATGATTATTAAGAGTTTATTAATAAATTTCCTTGTTTTTGTATATTGTTTTTTATTGTGAATTGTGATAAACTATAAGTATATTAAATAAATATATAAGTAGTGAATTAATTGAAAAGGGGGAATAGTATGTTTGAATTGATTTTATGGGGGGTTGTTTTAGCTATCTTAATTATAGCTGAATTATCAACCGCACAAATGGTATCGATTTGGTTTGCTGTTGGGGCTATTGGAGCTTTCATTGCAGCATTATTCTCTATACCACTTATATGGCAATTTACAATTTTTACATTATTATCTATACTGTTATTAATTTTCACACGTCCAATCTTTAGCAAGACGGTTAAAGACTATACTCCAACAAATTCAGAACTTGATATCGGAAAGACTGCCGTTATTATTGAGGATGTAGATAATCTTAAAGGTACAGGCAGAGCTACTTTAAATGGTGTTGATTGGATTGCGGTATCAAAAAACAACGAAACAATTCCCGAGGGTTCAATAGTAATTGTTGAGGATATACAAGGTTCTAAGCTTTTGGTAAGCATTAAATAATTTAATTTAGGAGGAAATATTAATGGATGATTCAATTATGATACTGTTGGCAGTTGTGGTGTTCCTTGTTCTTGTAGTAGTTTCAAGAATAAAAATTGTTCCACAGGCAAGAGTTTATGTTATTGAGCGATTAGGAACATTTTATACGGTGTGGAATACAGGTCCTCATATCCTAATTCCATTTATAGATAGGATTGCTAATAGGGTATCAATTAAGGAACATGTTGCAGATTTTAAGCCACAACCTGTTATTACAAAGGATAATGTTACGATGCAGATTGATACTGTTGTGTTCTTTCAGGTAACTGATGCAAAGCTATATACATACGGTGTTGAACGCCCATTATCTGCAATTGAAAACCTATCGGCAACAACTTTGCGTAACATCATAGGTGATATGGAACTTGATGCAACATTAACATCTCGTGATATAATAAACACAAAAATCACAGCTATTCTTGACCAAGCGACAGATCGTTGGGGTATTAAAGTTAACCGAGTGGAGCTGAAAAATATTCTTCCACCAAGGGAAATTCAGGATGCAATGGAAAAGCAAATGAAAGCTGAACGTGAACGTCGTGAGAAAATTATTCAAGCTGAGGGTGAGAAAAAAGCTCAAGTCCTTGTTGCTGAAGGTGAGAAGGAGTCTAAAATTCTCCGTGCTGAGGCTGATAAGCAATCAGAAATTTTACGTGCCGAGGCTGAAAAGGAAGCTTTAATCTTGAAGTCAGATGCTGTAAAAGAGCAAAAGATACTTGAAGCAACTGGTGAGGCACAAGCTATTGAACTAGTCCAACAAGCACTTGCCGATAGCATAGTTAAGCTTAATAATGCAGCTCCATCAAGTAATGTTCTTACGCTTAAATCACTTGAAGCATTTGCTAAAGCGGCAGATGGAAAAGCTACAAAAATTATTATTCCAAGTGAAATCCAAGGCATTGCAGGTCTTGCCACAGGTTTAAAGGAAGTTATTACATCTGAAACTAAAAACTAATTATAAAAAATAATCCATTGCTAACTAGCAGTGGGTTCGGGAAATCTGATAAATCAAGACTCATAAAAAATGCTCTAGCCAAGTAAAATTGTAGCGGCAGTTTGAAAAGCTATGCTTAAATCTAGCATTCAAGGAAAGCAAGTGATGAGATAATAGAAGCCTAAAAAAATTAACTGTAGAGCAATTGAATAAACTTGAAAAAATTCGCAAATGTGAATTCAAAAACGAGGTCTTTTAAATACTGATAAAAGTTGTTGAGAGACTCTGCGACAACGTCTGCTCTTTATCCATAGCCACCACAAGTTTCGGATATAGTTGGTTGTACTGATTTTTTAAACCGAAGATATGGCAAATTATCAGGTGGACAGAAAAGGCGAGTTGATATTGCGTGTGCTTTAATAAATCAACCAGAAATTCTCTTTTTGGACGAACCAACTACTGGTTTAGATCCGTCAACAAGAATTTTTATATGGGATACAATTGCCAAAATGCAAAAAGACCTCGGCATGACAGTTTTTCTGACTACACATTATATGGAGGAGGCTGCTAAAGCAGATGATATAGCAATTATTCAAAATGGCGTAATTGTTGATTCTGGTACCCCTCACTTTCTGAAAGGAAAGTATACATCTGATTGCATTAAAATATATGCACCATCTGAGAATATTTTAGAATATATAGGGACAAAACAGCTTGACAACACTTTTGAAAAAAATGTGTTATTAATAAAAATTAAATCTCCAGATGAGGCTATCGAACTGCTTCACCCCATCAAAGGTGAAATTGAAGCATTTGAAGTAATACGTGGCAATATGGATGATGTTTTTATAAATGCAGTCAAAGAAGGGGCGGATGATTAATTTATGATAAATCAGTTAATATCACGCAACCTAAGATTGTATTTTCGTGATAAGTCTGTTGTTTTTTTCTCGTTGCTTTCAGTGATAATTGTAATCGGTCTGTTCGTGATTTTTTTAGCTCAATCCCAGATTGATTCTATCGTAGAAAAAGTGGGCGGCAGTATCGCGGAAGACAAGATTTCCTACCTTGTGCATAGTTGGATAATGGCAGGACTTTTATCAATAACGACTTTAACAGGTGTTCTTGGTGGATACGGTTCAATGGTTAATGACCGTGAGAAAAGGATTCTAATGGGGTTTAAATCTGCACCTCTGAAAAGTTGGATATATCCTTTCGCAAATGTTTCCACTGCTTTCCTTATAGGTGTAATAATAAGTACGATAGCCTTAGTAGCGTACACTGTCTGTATTTACCTTGTCAGCGGATATGCCTTGCCACTTTTCCAACTTTTTAAGTGTTTTGTACTGATTATCGGTGCTTCCTTAATGAACTCTATGCTTATGGGATTTATTTGTTCCTTTTTTAAGACTAATGGGGCCTTTTCGGCTGCGAGTATTTTGGTTGGGACTATTATCGGTTTTGTGAACGGTCTTTATGTTCCGATTGGTGAATTAGGGAAAACAGTGCGAAGTATATTGAGTGTTTTTCCGACGTTGCATGTTTCTGCGAGTTTCAGAAAGATTCTTACCTCTGAGTCTACAGCATTGGTTTTTGAAAATGCCCCAAAGCAGGCTTTAACGGATTACTTACTTGACTATGGCATTGTTCTTAAGCTGCAGGAAACCGAAATTAACATT